>DASVLM010000215.1:0-34599 GCA_036384875.1 Noviherbaspirillum sp. | reverse complement strand
CCAAATTTGTGCAGGTGTCGATGCAATCGCTGGTGCTGGGTTTTGGCGCGCTGCTGGTTATCGAGGGGAAAATGACCCCGGGCATGATGATCGCCGCGTCCATTCTGGTCGGTAAGGCTCTGGCACCTGTGCAAACGGTGATTGGTGTCTGGAAGAGCTGGACCAATACGCGCAGCGCCTACGAACGGCTTACCGGATTGTTGAACGAAAACCCGCCGCGCCAGCCGGGCATGGCACTGCCGACGCCGGCAGGCGCCCTTTCCGTGGAAGCGGTGACCGCAGCGCCCCCGGGCGTGCCCGTGGCCGTGATCAAAAACATGAGCTTTGCTCTGCAGCCGGGCGATGTGCTCGGCATCATCGGGCCGAGCGGTTCCGGCAAGTCGACGCTGGCCCGCCTGCTGGTCGGCGTTTGGCCGGCCGCCATGGGCAAGGTACGGCTGGATGGCGCAGATATCTATCATTGGAACAAGGACCAGTTGGGGCCGAGCATCGGCTACCTGCCGCAGGACATCGAACTGTTTGCGGGCACGGTCGCTGAAAACATCGCGCGCTTCGGCGAAGTCGATTCCGAAAAGGTCATCCTGGCAGCCAAACGCGCCGGCGTGCACGACATGATCCTGCATCTCCCGCAAGGCTATGACACCCGCCTGGGTGACGGCGGCGGCGGCCTCTCGGGTGGACAGAAGCAGCGCCTGGGCCTGGCGCGTGCGATGTACGACGACCCTTCGCTGATCGTGCTCGACGAACCCAATTCCAACCTCGATGACGCCGGTGAGCAAGCATTGGTTGCGGCTTTGCTTGACCTGCGCAGCCGTGGCAAGACCATCATTCTCGTTACGCATCGCACCAGCGTTCTCGGCGTGACGAACAAGCTCCTGCTGGTGCAGGACGGTTCACCGCAGATGTTCGGACCTTCGCAACAGGTCTTGATGGCGTTGGCGCAAGCGCAACAACAGCAGCAACAAGCACAGCAGGCCCAACTGGCGGCCCAACAACAAGCGCAGCAGCAGGCAGCAGCACAGGCTGAGGCGGCGAATGCGGAGGCACCTGCTGCCACCGCCGAGCAGGAGTGATGGCAATGAAACTACTCAAGAAAAAACTGGAAGCGATTGATATCCCCGCAAGCAATGTCAAGGTCCGGGAAGAGCCCGAGATCAAGGTGGAGATCGACGACAGGAAGTATTCCCGCCTCGGGTGGCTGGTTGTCCTGCTTGGCGTGGGCGGTTTCCTGGTATGGGCCTCCGTCGCGCCGCTGGACAAGGCTGTGCCGGTCAACGGTTACCTGATGGCGGCAACCAACCGCAAGGCTGTGCAGCACCAGAGTGGCGGGACGGTGGACGACATTCTCGTCAAAGATGGCGATGTTGTGAAGGCCGGCCAGCCGCTGGTGCGCATGAACGATGTGCAGGTAAAGGCGAATGCAGAGTTCACCCGGGCGCAGTATTACACCGCGCGTGCCGTCGAAGCGCGCCTGATCGCTGAGCGCGATGGCAGGAAGACCATTGCCTTTCCTGATGAACTGGAAAAGGTGAAGAACGATCCCCGCGTTGCCAACAATATCATGCTGCAAAACCAGCTGTTTGCATCGCGCCAATCGTCGTTGCAGACCGAACTGGCGGGCCTGGATGAATCGGTTGCCGGCCTGAAGCTCCAGGTAAGCGGTCTGCAGGAAGCGCTGGTGAACCAGAAAGAACAGTTGAAGTTCTTGAAGGAGCAGCTGGACGGCATGCGCGACCTGGCGAAGGAGGGTTATGTGGCACGCAACCGCTTGCTGGACCTGGAGCGCACCTATGCCCAAGTGAATGCCGGCATTGCCGAGAATGTGGGCAATATCGGCCGCAGCCAGCGCCAGATCGCCGAGCTGACCCTGCGCCGCGCTCAACGCCAGCAGGACTACCAGAAGGAAGTGCGTACGCAACTGAGCGAAGTGCAGAAAGAGGCGGAAGCCTTGCAGAGCCGTCTGGTGGGGCAGGACTTCGATCTCGCCAATATCGTCGTCAAGGCGCCGGTGGATGGCACGGTGATGGGCGTGAATGTCTTCACCAAGGGCGGCGTGGTGCCGCCGGGCTTCCGCATGATGGATATTGTGCCGGCAGACGACCCGCTGGTTGTCGAAGGCATGGTGCCAATCAACCTGATCGACAAGGTCCACAAGGATATGCCGGTGGAACTGATCTTTGCTGCCTTCAACCAGAGCAAGACGCCGCACATTCCCGGTACCGTGACCGAGGTATCGCCCGACCGTTTCGTTGATGAAAAATCAGGCATGCCGTATTACAAGCTGCGGGCGCAAGTCACTCCCGAAGGCAAGGCAATGCTGAAGGAACACAAGATTCGCCCCGGCATGCCGGTGGAGGTCGTCGTGAAGGCGGGTGAGCGGACCATGATGAATTATCTGCTCAAGCCGGTCTTCGACCGAGCCGGTACTGCGCTGACGGAGGAGTAAGGATGGCCTCAATAATGAAAAGGCGCGCGGCCACCGGCGCGCTGGCGGCGGTATTCGCGCTGCCGGTCGGCCAGGTATTCGCGATGAGCCTGGTCGAGGCCTATCAGGCCGCGTTGCAAAACGACCCGGTCTACCAGTCGGCAGTCCATGATAACGAGGCGGGCCAGCAGAACAGGGCAATCGGTCGCTCCTATCTGTTGCCGAACATCGGATTCAGTTACGCGAAGTACAAGAATCGCGCGGATATTACGCAGCCGAATATCTTTGGACAGACCTCGACTTCGCAACCCGAATACGACAGTAAATCCGCCAGCGTAAACCTGCGCCAGCCGTTGTTCAGCCTTGATTCCTATGCCCGCTACAAGCAGGGCGCGGCTCAGGCGGACTACAGCGATGCGGTGTTTTCCTCTCGGGGCCAGGATTTGCTGCAGCGCCTGGTAGGCGCGTATGCCGATGCCAAGTTCGCGGAAGACCAGCTCGCCTTGGTTACCGCGCAACGCAATACGCTTGATGAGCAGCGCAAGGCCAACGAGCGCATGTTCCAGAAGGGCGAAGGCACGAAGACCGACATGCTTGAGACCCAGGCGCGCTACGACTTGGCGGAGGCGCAGTTGCTCGAATCGCGCAACAACCTGGCCTCAGCACGCAATGCCCTGGCAGCGATTGTCGGTGTCGACGTGAACGACCTCGACCAGTTGCGCGACGACTTCAAGGTCAAGCTGCTGCAGCCGGGTACTTTCGAGGAGTGGAAGACGATCGCCCTGGATCGCAACCCGGACTTGGCGGCACAGCGCTACTACGTTGAAGCGTCGCGCCAGGAAGTCACCAAGCAGCGGGCAGGGCATGCCCCGCGCATTGATTTCGTTGCCAGCTATAGCAAAGGTATGTCGGAGACCTTGACTACGCTGAATCAAGAATCGACCAACCGTACCATCGGCGTGCAGCTGAGCATGCCAATTTACGCAGGTGGTGGCGTCTCCGCCTCAACCAGCCAGGCGGTAGCTGGTCTTGAAAAGGCCAAGTCCGATTTGGAAGCAAAGACCAAGCAGTTGATGGTGGAATTGCGAAAGCAGTATGACGCAGTGACCAGCGGCGCGGCACGTATTGAGGCGTCGGAGAAAAGCGTGAAGTCCGCTGAATTGCTGGTGACGGCAACGGAGCAGAGCGTCAAGGGCGGTGTGCGCATCAACCTCGATGTGCTCAATGCGCAGCAGCAGCTCTTCACTGCGCGCCGTGACCTTGCACAGGCACGTTACAACTACATCGTTGCCTACCTGCGCCTGCATACGGCAGCCGGCACGCTTACTAGCGATGTGCTGAACGACGTGGCGAAATACTTCGTCCCCGGTAGCGGCGCCAAGGTAGCAGACGCTGCCACACTGAGCCCGTTCGTTCGTACCGCCGTATTGGCAAAACCGGCGGCTGCGGTCAATGCCGGCAAGGCTGAGTGATATTCAGCGACACCTGCCGTTTCGCGAAAGTGGAAACGGCAGGTGTTCTTTGGATTACGCAGCGTCTTCCCGCATCGCCTTCCTGCAATGCGGACAACTTTCCCCAGGTATGTAATACGGTGACAGCTGCTCGCGCGGCGTGACCACTGCACGGCAGGCGAAGCACTGCTTCGTCTCCGTCGCTTCCAGCTGCGGATTCAGTGCGGTGCGATAGTCGAACACGAAGCAGTCGCCCTTGTAGTGTGCGCCGCCCACTTCCTCGAAATACTTCAGGATGCCGCCTTCGAGCTGGTACACATCCTTGTAACCCACGTTCTGCATGTGGATAGCGGCCTTTTCGCAGCGGATGCCGCCGGTGCAGAAGGTGATGACGGTCTTGCCTTCGAGTTCATCCTTGTGCTTCGCGACGACCTCCGGGAACTCGCTGAACTTTTCGATGCGGTAGTCGAGCGTGTTGTCGAAGGTGCCGACATCCACCTCGAAGGCATTGCGCGTATCCATCATCACGACCGGCTTGCCGTCGTCGTCATGCCCCTGGTCGAGCCAGCGCTTGAGCGTCTTCGCATCGACCGCCGGTGCGCGGCCTTCCTCCGGCTTGATCAGCGGATTCTTCATCGTGATGATTTCGCGCTTGAGCTTTACCAGCATCTTGGTGAACGGCTGGCGATCTGAAAAACTTTCCTTCGGCTCGATGTCGGCAAAGCGCGGGTCGGTGTGCAGCCAGGCCATGAACTTGTCGATCGCTTCGCGCGAACCGGCGAGGAACATGTTGATGCCTTCAGGGGAGAGCAGGATGGTGCCCTTCAGGCCGAGTTCCTGGCAGAGGGACTGGAATTGCGGGCGCTTCTCCACCGTGTCGTTGAAGCTGATGAATTTGTAGGCGGAGATGTTGACGATGTTGTTGCTGGATGACATGACGATACTGCCTCGATGAACGCTTCGGTAGACGGAAATGTTGCGCAAATGTTTGCCGGTTGAGCCGCTTTCCGGAGGCGGTCTTGGTAAGTCTTTGATTTCACGAGATTATAAACTTTGGCGTGGCAAAACGCCTGGTTTTGCGGCAATTTGATCCGGCACATTACCTCTCGGCAGCAGACATCGCCGGAGTAAAATAGCCGGATGACATCCCCCCAATTCACCCACCTCCGACTCCACACCGAATACTCGATCGTCGACGGCCTGGTCCGCATCGATGACGTTGTTAAAGCTGCAGCCAAGGACGGCCAGGCGGCGCTCGCAATCACCGATCTTGCCAACCTGTTCGGCATGGTGAAGTTCTACAAGGCTGCACGCGGCAAGGGCGTGAAACCCATCGCTGGCTGCGATGCCTGGATCACCAACGACGACGACCGCGACAAGCCTTCGCGCCTGCTTATCCTGGTGAAGAACAAGACGGGTTACCTCAACCTGTGCGAGCTGCTGAGCAAGGCGTGGTTGACGAACCTGTATCGCGGCCGTGCCGAATTGCGCGCCGAGTGGTTTGAAGGCGGTGCGGCGAAGGGCTTGATTGCATTGTCGGGCGCGCATGCCGGCGACGTCGGCATGGCGATCGACAACGGCAATCCGGGTGCGGCGGAACGCTGCGCGGAACGCTGGGCCAGCCTGTTTCCGAATCATTTCTACATCGAGGTGCAGCGCTACGGTCAGCCCAACATGGAGAATCATGTGCGGCAGGCGGTGGCGCTGGCGGCAAAGCTGAAGCTGCCGGTGGTGGCGACGCATCCGGTGCAGTTCTTGAAGGAAGAGGAATTCGTCGCGCACGAGGCGCGTACCTGCATCGCGGAAGGCGAAATCCTTGCGAATCCGCGTCGCGTGAAACGCTTCAACGAGCAGCAACGCTTCAAGTCGCAGGATGAAATGGCGGCGCTGTTCGCCGACATGCCGGCGGCGGTGCAGAACACGGTCGAGATCGCCAAGCGCTGCAACCTGCAACTGGAACTCGGCAAACCCAAGCTGCCGCTGTTCCCGACGCCGGACGGCATGTCGCTCGATGACTACCTGACGCAGCAGGCGAAAGAAGGACTGGAGGAACGGCTGCTGCAGCTCTTCCCCGACGAAGCGGTGCGCGAGGCCAAGCGCGCGCGCTACGAGGAACGCCTGAAGTTCGAAACCGACACCATCATCAAGATGGGCTTCCCCGGCTACTTCCTGATCGTGGCGGACTTCATCCAGTGGGCGAAGAACAACGGCGTGCCGGTCGGCCCCGGACGGGGTTCCGGCGCGGGCTCGCTGGTGGCGTATTCGCTGAAAATTACCGACCTCGACCCGCTCGAATACAACCTGCTGTTCGAACGCTTCCTGAACCCGGAACGGGTATCGATGCCCGACTTCGATATCGACTTCTGCCAGGAAGGCCGCGACCGCGTGATTCAGTACGTGAAGGATCGCTACGGCCGCGACGCGGTGTCGCAGATCGCCACCTTCGGCACGATGGCGGCCAAGGGCGCGGTGCGCGACGTGGGCCGCGTGCTCGACATGAGCTATATGTTCTGCGACGGCCTCTCCAAGCTGATTCCCTTCAAGCCCGGCAAGCTGGTGACGATTGCCGACGCGCTCGAGGAAGAGCCGCTCCTGAAGGAGCGCATGGAGAAGGAGGAAGAGGTCAAGCAGTTGCTCGACCTCGCGCAGCAGGTGGAAGGCATCACGCGCTCGATCGGCATGCACGCTGGCGGTGTGCTGATTGCGCCGGGCAAGCTGACGGATTTCTGTCCGCTCTATACGCAGGGCGGCGATGCGGGCGTGGTGTCGCAGTACGACAAGGACGACGTCGAAGCCGTCGGCCTCGTGAAGTTCGACTTTCTTGGCCTGACGACGCTCACCATCCTCAACCTCGCGGTGAACTACATCAAGGGGCTCGACCCGTCGCTCGCGGATTTCGATCTCGCGAAGCTGCCGTTGAATGACCGGCCTTCCTACGAACTGCTGACCAAGGCAAAAACCGTCGCTGTGTTCCAGCTGGAAAGTCGCGGCATGCAAGGCATGCTGAAGGATGCGCGTCCCGACCGCTTCGAGGACATCATCGCGCTCGTGGCCTTGTATCGTCCGGGCCCGATGGACCTGATTCCGGATTTCTGCCGACGCAAGCACGGCGAGAAGTTCGATTACCCCGATCCTCGCACCGAGGGCATCCTCTCTGAAACCTACGGCATCATGGTGTATCAGGAGCAGGTGATGCAGATGGCGCAGGTGATCGGCGGCTACTCGCTCGGCGGCGCGGACTTGCTGCGTCGTGCGATGGGCAAAAAGAAGCCGGAAGAGATGGCGCAGCATCGCCTGATCTTCCGCGAGGGCGCGGCGAAGAACAACCTCACGCAAGAAAAGGCCGACGAAATCTTCGACTTGATGGAGAAGTTCGCCGGCTACGGCTTCAACAAGTCGCACGCGGCTGCGTATGCGCTGCTGTCGTATCACACCGCGTATTTGAAGGCGCATCATCCCGCCGCATTCATGGCAGCCAACTTGTCGCTCGCCATGGACGATACCGACAAGGTAAAGATCCTGGTCGAGGACGCGATCGACATCTGCGGCCTGAAGGTGTTGCCGCCGGATATCAACAAGTCCGACTACCGCTTCAAACCGGTGGGCGAGCCGGGCAAGAAGGCGATGGAGATTCGCTACGGCCTCGGAGCGGTGAAGGGCAGCGGCCAGAATGCGATCGAAGCAGTGGTCGCTGCGCGTGAAGCGGGCGGGCCGTTCAAGGACCTGTTCGATTTCGTCAAGCGCGTCGACAAGAAACAGATCAACCGCCGTACCATCGAGTCGCTGATTCGCGCCGGCGCCATGGATTGCTTCGGCGTCGATCGCGGCATCCTGATCGCGTCGGTGAACTATGCGATGGAATGCGCGGAGCAAGCCGAAGCTTCGGCCAACCAGGTCAGCCTCTTCGGTGACGAGAACAGCGACCTGAACACGCCGCCGGAATACGTGAAGGTGGCACCGTGGAGCGAGAAGCAACGCCTGACGGAAGAGAAGACCGCGCTCGGCTTCTATCTGTCCGGCCATCTGTTCAATGCGTATGCGGAAGAGGCGCGCAAGTTCGCACGCTCCAAACTTTCTTCCCTTGAGCCCTCGCGCGAGCCGCGCATCCTGGCCGGCATCATCACGACCGTACGTACGCAAATGACCCAGCGCGGCAAGATGGTCATCGTCACGCTCGACGACAGCACGGCGACGGTGGACGTGACGGTCTACAACGAACTCTACGACCCGAATCGCAACCTGTTCAAGGAAGACGAATTCCTCGCGGTGCAAGGCAAGGTATCGGAAGACCGCTTCTCCGGCGGCCTGCGCGTGACGGCGGACAAGGTGATGGATATCGCCACCGCGCGTTCGTCGTTCGGCAAGCAGTTTGCGTTCTCGCTGAACGCGCGCATCGACGCGGCGCAGATCAAGGATATCCTCGCGCCGTATCGCTCCGAGTCCGGATTGCCGCTCACGATGCGGTATATGCGGCAGGGCGTCGGTACTTGCGAAATTCGTTTGGCAGATGATTGGCGCGTTGCGCCCGCGGATGGGTTGAAGCAGATGCTGATGGAAAAGCTGGGAGTGCAGGGGGCGGTGGTGGAGTATTGAGAGTCGGGCTCGCTGCGGTTAGCGAGCACTTGGTTGAGGCGCGCCGTGTACCTTACTCAAGCGCGCTGCAAGCGTGCAGCCCGCGTGTTACCGCTTCCGCAATGGACTTTCTGGTTCCCGGTTCCCGCAGCAATGTTTCTTCATTTCTATTCACAATGATGCCCGCCTCCAACAGGATAGCCGGCATCGTCGCGGTTTTCAGCACGACGAGATCGTCGTAGTAATAGACACCATTGCGCTCGTCAGCCTAATCGCTATCTATTACCGTAGGCGTATTCGAGATCTGCCAAAGAATCGCAAAATAATTTGTTCAAATCGCCTGAACTCGGGTTCTTTTGCAAATTTAATTTAACTGTTTTTCTATAGCCGTTTGCAATTGTCCCAATCGTTGTCAATTCCAAGCGATTTTTATCGTTATTGAAGACAAGCAGGCCGTCGAATCCGTGGTCGATTTCAGAATTTCTAAATGCGCGAAGAGTAGTCCGCAGACTCTCTGTGGCCCGCCTATCAAAATTTAACGCCGCCCTAGCCAATGGGATCGTAATGCCTCTCGGTTGCTGTCGAATATATACATAGTCGAATTCAATAAATTGATTCTTTTCGGGGCAGCGATATGTATTGGCGGGTAACTCAGAGTTGAAGTAGTTCTCAAGCATTTTTGAGACCGCTGGAGATTGTTTTGAGGATATTTCAACAAAAACTAACCGGTAACCTGTACGGGATCCCGCGAGAGACGAGGCGCTTAAAGAAATGCTAATAATCAGCAATAGCAATTTCATGAAAATTTCTGTATAGCGCCTTTCTACTATCATCGGCCGCTACTTGTCTGCGATATTCTGAAGACGTGAATTTTCTGACTCAAGCAATACAAGAGAACCTACCTGGGTTTTTCTGTTACCAAGTAATGTTTTTGATTTTCCGCTGACCTGAACATTGATGCCAATGGAATAGGTTTCCTGTTCGTCGTCCCATTCTTGGAAGACATAGTACTCTGCAGGGCCATTTTTGAATGACAACGTATAGTCGCCAAAACCTGCATTTAGCCTTCCCCCACCTCTCCGTTGACCTGAGTATTCAAATTTTTTCCAAGAGTTCTCATCTTTGAGCGTCGGAAATTCCAGTTCGACTTTCTCTGCTGTACCAAATCTATAAACAAGGTACTTAGATTCTTTGCCCTTACAAACGGATGCCAGTTTTTTCGAATTATTTTCTTGAAATGAAAACACAACGTCTTCATGTTTAACGCACAAACTTTGTGAAAAACTCGGAGAAATTCCAAGTGAGAGAGCGATTGCGATGAATTTATTATGCTTAAACATTTTAATTTTCACTTTTTGATATCGTATTCTTTATAGAATTTTTCGATATTTGACGCATATTCTGGGTTTATTGAGCGCCAATTGTCGCCGTTATGGCCAGCAGCAATTTTCTCAAAATTTTTTTCCCTCAAACCATTGAGAAGAATCTTGTTTGACTTCGCAAATTTCAAAAATGCCTTCATATGTTCTGCATCACTTCGACTTAAAGCTTTAGTAAATGCTTTGACGTCGTTAAAGCCCGCGGTTTTGTAATTGAATCCCATGATTTGAAATTTACCCCATGAGCATGCCTGCAACGCTGCTGACTGATCGAGCAGATATGCCTTGCATAGTCTTTTATATTGAGCGGCAGTATCAAGACCATAGGCATCATCTTCCGCTATGACTGCCCCGGTTTTAATGTGAATTAATTTTCCTTCTTTGTTTTTTCTTACCCGAATATATTGAGGTCCGCAAATATCCCGATATTTTTCTTCATATGGGCTTTGGGCGTGCTTGCTTGGTCGAGTTAAGTCTCTAAATTTATGTCTTTCGTACAGGATTTTAGGAACGATCCTGTTGCCTAGCTTGGCGAACGATGACGCTGCTGATTCTTGCTTGGCAATTGCATAAATAAGACCCGGATCGCATTTTAGGTCTTTCGCTGCCGCCTCAATATCGGATTTTGTTAAGTCTGCCCCAGGCGCATAGTGGTCCAAAAAGTCGTCCAAATTTGGAATGTCACCTTCGACCGGCGTGATCGGCTTTCCATCGGGTGTATGTGTTGGTTGAGGAAGTGGACCCGGCGCAGATTTATTTGGTGAAGTCTTCGGCGGATTTTCCGGCCCATGTTTCGGCTTTGGCCGTTCCTTGGTATCAGGCTGAGTATTGGGCGGAAGATCCGGATGCTTCTCAGTCTTGGTGGGTACCTTTATATGTCCGCTGACAAGAACGGTTAGCTTGTCACCGAAGCCGGACATCACGATAGCAACTTCTTTCCAGCTGCCGTCGATGCGCTGCACCCAGATGTGAACCACATCGTAAGGACTGTCGGTGACGATGCGCTGCGTTTCTCCGCTATCGCTGGTTTCCCCGGTGTATCGTTTTCCTCCTACGTCCAAGCGGTAATTCACTCCTTGAAGCGGATTTCTGTCCTGGTCCAGCAACAATACCCGGAAACCGCCGACCGCTTCCTTGTGCAGCGCGATTTTCTGGCCCTCGCGAAGTGCATTTGGATTCTTGATGCCGTTGAGTTTCTTGAGCTCTTCAACTGTCTTATTGTGATCGCGCGCGATCTTCCAGAGAGTGTCGTTATGCTTGACGGTATAGAGTTCACGTTGTGGGTTCATGCCGATTCTTCCTTGCCGCTATTTTCACCTTCGATCGCTTCAGTGCTTTCAAATGACGCGATGTACTCCTCTACCTCCCAAGCACCTTCGTCGAAAAGCACCAATAGTTCCTTCGGTTCGTTCGTGAATATTCTGTCCGTCATGCCACATTCGTCGGTGGTGCCGGAGGCAATGAAATTGCCTTCCTGGTCATAGACGCGATACGGTTTGTTTTTCGATGAAAATGCCAACAGGCCGTCGTGGTAGGCGAGGTGCGACATGTCGATTTGCTGGCTGTATAGCGGTTTGGTAGGGTCGATCAGTTGAGGAGCTTTTGGCAATCGCGGCATGTTGCTGTTCATCGACGCTGGCCCAGACAAACTGAACTCCGCCGCCTTCTGCGACTGCGCTCCCGGATTGTGTATCTCGATATCCGCCCCAATGCGGATATACCCACCACCCGCTGCAAGAAGAATTTCCCTCGGCGCCTGGATTGTTACCTTGCCGGTGACGCTGGTGATCGTCACGTCGTTTTGGGCGGTGGCTTCGAGTTGTCCATCCTGTGCCTGCATCTGGATATTGCCCTTGGCCGCGATCAGCTTGAAGGTGTCTTTCACTTTCGCTTTCGTGCCGGCGACGAACAGGGAGATTGATTCGCCGACGTTGTGTATCCATCGCCTGCCCGTGGTCTGGTTGCTGTCGCGTTGTGCGATCTGGTCGAGGTTGGTGCCGGCAGTGATGGTGGCGCTCTGGTTGCTGGCGACGGCCACGCCGTCCGGGCCGCTGAGGGCGACGATCTGCTGGCCGCCCGGTTGCTTGCCGGCGCCGGTCTTGCCCTCGCGGTCGGTGTTGGTGTTCCTTTCCAGGTTGTGCAGCGCTTCTGTCAGATGGGTCTGGTGTCCGCGCTCACTGGGTTTGCCGGGTGCGGCGTCGTCGTCGGTCAGCTGGTTGTCCCGGCCGGTCTCGGGCAGGTTGGCGTGCTGGTGCTGCGCCTGTTCGCCGAGTTGTTCCGTGAGCGCGAGGGCGGCATCGAGGACTTGCAGCAGCGCCTGGCGGTGGAGTTGCTTTCCGGCGGCGTTCGCGCTTGGCTCTGCCGTCAGTAGCAGGCTTTTCGCGGCACGGATGGCGCCGGCCGCATCGGTGCGCAATTCGAATCCTTCTCCTCGTGGCGTTCCCTTGCCTTCGGTGCGCGGATGAATCAGGTAGCCCTGGTTCAGTTGCGTCTTGGCGTGCTCGCTGGAGAGCTTCACGCGCAATTCGTTCTGCGTGTCGTCCAGCAATACTTCGTTGTAGCCGTTGCCCTGGTGTTCCTTCGTTTTGGTGCCCGACAGGGTTTTGTTGGCGGGCAGCGAACCGGCGCCGCTGAATGCCGGCGGGAGATGGGTGCCGTTGTGGAGGACGCCGGTGCAGATCGGGCGATCGATGTCGTTTTCGATGAACCCGATCAACACTTCCTGGCCGACGCGCGGGATGTGCTGGATGCCCCAGCCGGCCCCGGCGCTCGGGTAGGCCACGCGCACCCAGGTGGAAGACTTGTCGTCAAGGTCAGCGCCGCCTTCCGGGTGTTCCTGCGGGCGCTGCCAGTGGAATTGCACCTTGATGCGGCCGTATTCGTCGGTGAAGACTTCCTCTCCGTTTGGTCCGACGACGATAGCCGTTTGCGGGCCGCGTGCGGTCGGCTTGGCGTGTTCCGGCGTGCAGGGCGGGACGATGGGGATGTTTCTGCGTACGGCCGTGAAGCGGTTGGTGTAGAGCTGTGCCGGTGTGCCTGATGCGGGAAGCCCTTTGTCGACCAGATTGTTCTCGGCGGTGAAGTGCAGCGCAGTGATGATGAACTGCCGGTCTTCCTGTTCGTCGTGGTCGTGGATCGGGTGGTCGCGCAGTTCGAACCAGGTGCCGGCGCACAGGCTGCGCGCAACTCCCTCGCCGGTGAAATGCTTGGCTGCCATGTCGGCTGCCTGCTGGCGCAGCCCGGCATAGCGTTCCACTTCATCGGTATCCGCGCCGTAATACGCTGTTTGCGGCTGGTAACTCTGCAGGCTGGATGCCAGCGCGGTGCCTTGTGCGCCTTGGCCGATTCGCCCTTCGGCAGTGCCGGAGAGCGCAGATGCCGGTTTGTAATCCCACGACTGCAGCGAGGTCGATCCCGCTGTTACCTGCCGCGCGGCTTGCCAGTCGGTGATGCTGTCTTCGGCTTCCGTGCCGTCGGCGCGGTGGAAGCGGACGACCGCCTGGCTGTTGGCATCCAGGCTGCTGCCGTCGTCGAACAGCACCAGCGCATGATGCGGCGTTTCGTCTTCGGCGCCATCGAATGCGAAGCGCCAGGAGATGCCTTCTTCGACGAGCAAACGGGTGATGAAGGCGAGGTCGCTTTCGCGGTATTGCAGGCAGTACGAACGCGCGGGGTAATCCCGTGAAAGCCGGTTGTCGAGCGCGAAGCTGCGCGCAAAGGCGGGATTGGCTACGCCATGTTCTTCCAGCACCGCCGTCACGATGTCCGGGACCGACTTGTCCTGGAACACGCGGCTGTTCATGCGATGGGCGAGGGTGGCAATGGCGGGTTCCACCCGCAAGCCGTAGCGTGCGAATCCGCCGTCGCCGCCGAGTTGCTTCGCCTGTGTGATTACGCCTGCCATCACCCGCTCGTCGCCATCGGCCAGCAACAGGCCGATTTCCACCGGCTGGCCCAGCAAGTCCTTCAGCTCGATGTGCATGTCTGCCGACAGGCATTCCAGCTCGTAGCGATAGCAGGCGGATAGCGCCTCGGTGCCGGAGAGGCGTTGCGGCAGCAGCAGGTCGGGCGCGATGGTGCTGTCGTTGGCAAAGCGCAGGCGCAGCAGCCGTGCGTTCTGGGAGAACACCGAACCGAAAGACGAGAGCAGGGAAGAGAGCGGCGAATCGAGGGACGGGAGATCGGGCGACATGGACATCCTGCATTGCAAAAATGGCAATGCAGGATGATATCAAAGTGGAAACTATTGAGCGAGTATCTTCTTACAGGATTTGGTTGGTTATCGCGCTCCTGACCATATCGTTCGGCACCGCGCATCTCGGCTGCGATATCGCCCGCAGCATCTTGACTGCTCTGTACAAGTACGGATCCTCCGGATGCATTTCGAGTTCGAATCCTGACTTCTGCGCCATGCGCTGCATCGGTTCGTTTTCGGTAAGGATGTCGCCTTCAAGGCGTTCTACCCCTGCCGAGCGGGCGATGCAGGTCAGCGCTTCCAGCAGTTTCCTTCCCACGCCGGCGCGCTGCCATTCGTCCGCCACCACGACCGCGAATTCGGCGCATTCGGGGTGGATGCCGGTGACGTATTGCGCCATTGCGATGGCTTCTTCGCGGCCGTTCCGCCGATGAATGACGATCATGTTTAACGCATGCCGCGGGTCGTTGTGCGTGAAGCGGAACAGTATCTCCGCCGGCAATTCATGCATCGCGTAAAAGAAGCGGTGATAGCGACTGCGCAGCGAGAGGCCGCGCACCAGTTGCTGGATCAATTCGCCATCCTCTTCATGCGTGGCGCGCAGCGTAACCGCCGTGCCGTTCCGTACGCGCCAGGTGTCGAGGATCTCGCCGGAGCGTGGCGCGGGTTTGCCGAGGCGGAAAGACATCCAATGCGTCCAGCCGGACGCGAAGGGCAACAGGTTTGCCATGGCGGCCTCCCGTCATGCATAGGAAGCGCGGGTTTGCGCGGAGAACAGCCTGCGTATTGCGGCGTGTTGTTGCTTCGGCATCGAGTCTGGGCGAGCGACGCGCAGGCGTGCATTGCCGAGCGCCGAGATGATGGCCGGGCCGTCGCGGTCCAGCGTGAAGCTCTGCCCCGCATCCAGCACGATGTCCCGGACGTCGCCATCCTGCGTGATCCAGGCGCAGCCGGACAGGACGGTAACGGTCCAGCCTGCCGCACCGGACAGGTTCATGTGCCGGTGATGTGGCAATTGCACTGTTTCGCCGGCCGGATCGAGCCTGGATGGCCGGGTGGCGATGTCGGGAAGGGTGCCGCTGGTCTTGTGGACGATGGCATGCATGGCGTTCTCCTTGGTCCTGGAGGGCAGATCGTGTCCTCCTTGAAAGTCATTATGGTTTGTCCTCCTTTATTTACAATCATGTGAAATGGAATAAGATTGTTTCCATCAGTGGATAATCGGGATGGCCATGGAACATTTCGCAGAAATGATGACGTTCGCCAAGGTAGTCGAGACGAAGAGCTTTTCGGCAGCGGCCCAGGCGTTGAATACGTCGAAGTCGCTGGTCAGCAAGCAGGTCGGCAACCTGGAGAAGGCGCTTGGCGTGCGCCTGTTGCAGCGGACCACGCGGCGCATGAGCCTGACTGAAATCGGCGCGGCCTATTACGAGCACTGCGCGCGGATCGTGCAGGAAATCGATGCCGCCGCGCAAACCGTCACGCAGTTGCAGGCGGACCCGCGTGGTGTGCTGCGCCTGACCTCGCCGGTGATCTTTGCTTCGCTGCATCTTGCGCCGGCGCTGCAGACTTTTCTTCATCGCCACGAAAACGTGGAAGTCGAACTGAACGCGAGCGACCGCACGGTCGATCTCGTCGAGGAAGGCTTCGACCTCGCGATACGCATCACCGATAATCCGCCGCCCAACACGGTGGCGCGCAAGATCGCGCCGGTACGATGGGCGACCTGCGCTTCGCCGGCGTATCTCGAACGTCACGGCACGCCGCAAACACCGCAGGAACTCAGCCGGCATCAATGCCTGGTGTACCAGGGCGTCCCCGCGCTGCGCAGCGGGTGGCGTTACATGCAGAACGGCAAGGAGATCGCACTGCAGCCCGGAGGGCGCTGCCGCGTCAACAATTCCGAAGTGCTGTTGCAGCTCGCACTCGACGGCATGGGCATCGTGCTGTTTCCGACCTACATCCTTGGTCATCATTTGCGCAGCGGGCGCCTGAAGGAAATCCTTGCCGACAACGTCGCCTATCCTGATATGGCGCTCTATGCGATCTACATGCCTAACCGCTACATGCAGCCCAAGGTGCGCGCCTTCATCGATCATCTATTGGAGCACTTCGGGCCCGAGCCGCAATGGGATCGCTATTGATGCGCGTGATGCTTTCATTCAGTTGATTCGCATCACGGCTTGGCTCGATATGTAACACTTCTTATCGCAAGTCAGCTTTTCGCCTGCGACACCGTTCTAGAGTTACACGCGCTAAGCGTTTTTCTTAACTCTGAAAGGGTATTCACATGAAGAAACTGATTGCTTTGATGATCGCCGGCCTGTTCGCTTCCGCTTCTTTCGCTGCCAGCCACACTGCTCCGGCCGCCACCAGCGACAAGCCCGCTGCATCGGCAGCAGCGGACGACATGAACAAGGCTGATGCGAAGGCAGAGAAGAAAACAGCCAAGGCCGACAAGAAGGCAGCGAAGGCAGAAGCCAAGGCTGCAAAGAAGAAAGCCAAAGCCGATGCAGATGCTGCCAAGGACAAGGCTGAAGCGAATGCCGACAAGGCTGCCGCAGTTGCCGACGCAAAGGCAGACAAGGCCAGCGCCAAGGCAGATGCCGCCAAGAAGTAAATCGATCCCTTGTGACACCAAGGCAGGCCATGGCGCCTGCCATTTTTTATTGCGCGGCGTTATTGCGTGTGTGATTGCACGCGTTATTGCATGCGGGATGGCGCAGCATCTTTGCGAAACACTGCGGCACGCCAACCGAGCACAACCTGGGCGACATCGTCGGGCGTGATGTTGCGCATGCAGGCGCAATCGGCCGGGTTGTTGCATGAGCCGCAGCCGGTCGGCTTGACCAGTACCTGCGCTTTGCTTCCAAGTGTGCCCCAGCGGCCGGGATCGATCGGGCGAATCGGCGGGAACAAGCCGAGCGTATGTTTTCCTAGCGCAGCCGAGAGATGCATCGGCCCGGTGCCGCTGGCGATCAAGCCATCGCAGGCATTAATGAAGGAAGTCAATTCATCAAGCGTGAATGTGCCGCAGGTGTTGGTTACGTTCGGTTGCGCCAGCAGTTCGGGCGCAAGCTCGGCAATCAGCTTGCCCTCGCGTTCGCTGCCGGTGACCCAGAGCCGGATGTCTTCGTGCTGCTGCAATTGCTTCGCCAGTTCGGTGTAATGCGCGAGCGGCCATTCGCGGCCATTGCCATTGGACTTAGGGTGGATCGCGACATTGAGCCGCGCCGGATCGAGCTTCGGTTCGCCGTGGAAGGGCGGCGCGCTGAGTTGATACAGCGCGGGAATATCTTCCAGCGGCGGAATGTAATCGATGCCCAGCGGTTTCAGCAAAGCAAAGTTGAGCTGTGCTTCATGCAGGTCGGATTTCACGCGGCTGAAGTGCGCAAGACGGTTGCAGGTGATCCAGTGGAACCAGCGATGACTGGTGCCCACGCGATTCCTGATGCCGGCCTTCTTCGCTGCCACGGCGAGCGCCTTGTCCGGCTTGGCGAAGATGATGGTATCGATATCGGACTTCGCGAATTCTTTCGTGGCATCCTTCAGCGTGTCCGACTCCACGACATAATCGAGCGCCTTGCAATGGCGCACCATCGGCGCCGCATAAGCACGGCAGAGGAAGCCGATGCGCGCATCCGGAAAGCGTTGCTTCAGGTAGCCGGCCAGCGGCAGCGTCAGCACGACGTCGCCGATATTGTCGGTGCGGCAGATGAGGATGTGTTTGGGCGTGAACTTCATTTCTTCGCCTGTTGCGCTTCGGTGAGCAGCATCAGCTTCAGGTATTTGTGATACGCGCTCTCGGCCGCAGAGATGGCAACCATCAGGCCGGCGCCGCCGTCCAGGAAGCCGCGCTTGAAAACATACGAGCGCAGGAAGGCCGCAATGCCATGCGATACCGCCTTGCCCAGTCCGCTGCGCTTGCCGGCGGCGTAGGCCTGCTTCGCGCCTGCGGTGGTGTAGTGGTTGAGCTTGTGCAGCACCGATTCGTCGTCGAGATAGCTGAAGTGCACGATGTGCGATTGCAGCTTGCCGGTGCTGCCTTGCGAGACGATCACGCTTTCATGCACCAGGCTGTCGGAGAAGCGTGCGGTGCCGCGCTTGAACAGGCGCACGATGTAATCCGGATACCAGCCCGAATGATGGATGAAACGGCCGCAGAAGCTGGAAAGTCTCGGCAGCGCGTAGGCCGCATGCGTATCGTTCTGCATCGCCGCCAGGATTTCGTCGCGCAGCGTCTCGGGAATGCGCTCGTCGGCATCCACCGACAGCACCCAGTCGCCGGTGGCGGCATCCAGTGCGCGGTTCTTTTGCGGGCCGAAGCCGGGCCAGTCGGCTGTTTCGATCACCGTGGCGCCGAAGGCGCGGGCAATGTCCGCGGTGCCGTCCGTGCTACCCGAATCCACTATAATCCACTCATTTGCAAAGCGGACGCTCTCCAGGCATTCCCGGATATGAGCGGATTCGTTTTTCGTGATGATGATGACGGAGAGTTTCATGCGTCCCTGGCGCCCCGTGAATCGCCATGCAAAAACGTCCATGGCGCCGCGTCGGCTTTGGCAAAGTCGAGAGGGATTGTAATCGCTTTTTCCTGCCGCCGGCCGTCATTTGCCCTTCCTGCCACCATCCTTGCCACTTGATCACTGAACAATGAAATTGCCCATCAACCTGAAGCGCCTTGCCGGGATGCTCAAGCCTTACAGCAAGCGCACGTTTCTCGCGTTGGTCGGCATGGGCATCACCGCGGCGACCGAACCCACGCTCACCTACCTGATGAAGGAGCTGCTCGACAAGGGTTTCGTCGGCAAGCTCGGTTTTCCGGTCTGGCTGGTGCCGGTGTGCCTGGTCGGCCTGTTCTTCATCCGCGGCGTCTCGACCTTCATGACCACCTACATGATGACGTGGGTGACGAGCCGCCTGCAGAACGACCTGCGCCGCGATGTCTATGTGCGCCTGCTGGACGTGCCAGTCAGCTTCTACGTCAAGCATTCCACCGGCAAGGTCATCAACTCGATGATGTTCGAAACGCAGCAGATCATCGACATGGTCAAGAACGTCATCACATCACTGATCCGTGACGCGCTGACCGCCATCGGCTTGTTTGCAGTGCTGTTGTACTACAACTGGCAGCTCACGTTGATCACGCTGGTGCTGATCCCGACCACCGCCTACGTGGTGCGCAAGACCGGCAAGCGGCTGCAGCGGCTCACCCAGAACTACCTCGGCGTCAATGCCGAGATGACGCAAGTGCTGGAAGAGACGACGCGCGCGCAGCAGGTCATCAAGATCTTCGGCGGGCAGCGCTATGAGAAAGAGCGCTTCGAGCAGCGTGCCGAAAAATTGCGCAGCTATACGATGCGCATGTCCAGCACCTTCGCCGCCACCGTCCCGATCACGCAGCTGATCGCCGCGTGCGCGTTGTCGCTGGTTGTCGTGATCGCGCTGCTGCAAGCCCACAGCGGGCAGGCGACGGTCGGCACCTTCGTTGCGTTCATCTCGTCGATGCTGATGTTGCTCACGCCGTTGAAGCGCATCGCCGAAGTGAATGGCCCGCTGCAGCGCGGCCTCGCCGCGGCGGATGCGGTATTCGAAATGATCGATGCGCAGCCGGAACGCACCGACGGCAAGGCGTTGCCGACACGATCCACCGGCAGGCTGGAATTCTCGGATGTGAGCTTCGTCTACGCCGGCCAGGAGAAGCCAGCGCTGCAGCATGTCGACCTGAACATCCGGCCCGGTGAAACGGTAGCCTTCGTCGGCATGTCGGGCGGCGGCAAGTCCACGCTGGTCAACCTCGTGCCCGAGTTCTATGCGCCGACTTCCGGCGAGATCCGGCTCGACGGCCAGCCGATCCGCGACATTTCGCTCGCCAGCCTGCGCGGACAGATCGCGATGGTGAGCCAGCATGTGGTGCTGTTCGACGATACGGTGGCATCCAACATTGCCTACGGCGACGCGAATCCGGACCGCGCACGCATCGAATCGGCAGCGAAGGCAGCGCATCTTGCCGATGTCGTCGCCGGCCTGCCGCAAGGACTCGACACCATGATCGGCGACAACGGCAACCGCCTTTCCGGCGGCCAGCGCCAGCGCCTCGCAATAGCACGCGCCATCTACAAGAACGCGCCCATCCTCATTCTCGACGAAGCGACTTCCGCGCTCGATACCGAATCCGAACGCGCAGTACAGGCCGCGCTCGACGAGCTGATGCGCGGCCGCACCACGCTGGTCATTGCGCACCGTCTCTCCACCATCGAGCGCGCCGACCGCATCGTCGTGCTGTCGGAAGGCCGCATCGTCGAATCCGGATCACACGCCGAACTGCTCGCGCACAACGGCGTGTATGCCAACCTCTACCAACTGCAATTTGCGAAGGAGCCTGAGTGATGAACGCTTCCCCTGCGATCTCCCGTTTTCCCGTACCTGAGCTGAAGGACTTGCCGGACGATATCCGCCAGGTCATCCTCGAAGTGCAGGAAAAGGCTGGTTTCGTGCCGAATGTCTTTCTGACGCTGGCGCATCGCCCGGCCGAATTCCGCGCCTTCTTCGCCTACCACGATGCCTTGATGCTGAAGGAGACCGGCAGTCTTACCAAGGCCGACCGCGAGATGATCGTGACGGCAACCAGCGCGCGCAACCATTGCCTGTATTGCGTGGTAGCGCATGGCGCCTTGCTGCGCATTTACGCGAAGCAGCCGCTGGTGGCGGACCAGGTTGCAGTGAACCATTTGAAGGCCGACATCACGCCGCGCCAGAAAGCCATGCTCGATTTCGCGATCAAGGTCTGCGAGCGTTCGCATGAGGTGAGCGACGATGATTACGTCGAACTGCGCAAGCATGGTTTCGACGACGAAGACATCTGGGACATCGCTGCGATCACCGCCTTCTTCGGTCTTTCCAACCGCATGGCGAATGCGATCTCGATGCGCCCGAACGACGAGTTCTTCCTGATGGGCCGCGTGCCGCGCAACAAATGACCGTTCCGGTTCCCGGCGTGCCGCGCATGCTCGTCATATCGCCCAACTGGATCGGCGACGCAGTGATGGCGCAGCCCTTGCTGCGGCTGTTGAAAGACAAGCATCCCGAGCGCCCGATCGACGTGCTCGCTCCCGCCTGGGTGGCGCCGGTGTGGCGCGCGATGCGTGAAGTGGACACGGTGCTCGAAGCGCCGTTCCGCCACGGCGCGCTACAGCTCGGCGAGCGCCGCGCCTACGCGAAGACCTTGAAGGCGCGCGGCTATGCCGATGCCTACGTGCTGCCGAACACGCTGAAATTCGCACTCATCCCCTGGCTGGCCGGCATACCGCGCCGCGTCGGCTACAAGGGCGAGATGCGCTACGGGCTGATCAACGTGATGCACCATGACGACCCGGATGCGCCGCGGCCGATGGTGTCGTTCTACTCCGCGCTGGCCGACGTGCCGAAGCGCGACGTGCCGCCGCCTTCGGCATTGCCGCGCCCGTCTCTGTCGATCGCGGACGAAGTTGTCGGGCAGGTGCTGATGAAGCTGAACCTGCGCTTCAACGACCCCTTGTTCGCCTTCGCGCCCGGTGCAGAATTCGGCTCCGCCAAGCGATGGCCGGCAGCGCATTTCGCCGAGCTGGCAAACAAGATTCTTGCCGACCGTCCGAACGCTCAAGTGCTGCTGCTGGGTTCATCGAAGGACGCGCAGGTATGCGAAGAGATCGTGCGCCTCGCACCCGGTGTCATCAGCCTGGCGGGAATCACTTCTCTCGGCGAGGCAATCGCATTGATTGCCAAGGCTGAAGCGATGGTCAGCAACGACTCCGGCCTGCTGCACATTGCGTCGGCACTGAACCGACCCATCGTCGCCATCTACGGCCCGACCGACCCGAACCATGCGCCGCCGTTTTCCGACAAGGCGAAATCGATCTGGCTCGGCATCGATTGCGCGCCCTGCAAGCAGCGCGAATGCCCGCTAGGCCATCACAACTGCATGCGGGGAATTTCGGCGGAAATGGTGTGGAAGCCGTTGCGAGAAATGATTTAGTCGCGATCTCGGCAAACCAATTAGCAAGCCCAACGTTCAAGCATAACCAGCGTAGTTGCAGGGAGGCGCCTTGGGCATTGGGGCGGGGAACATCTGCAACACTTCAATGTGTCCGGCTCCCAAGAAAAAAAATTTAGCTACCCAAGAAGCATGTCAGGCAGAGGCTGTTAACTTAAGCATTGCCTTTGTTCCCCGCCCCAATGCCCAAGGCGCCTCCCAGCAACGGCACGAGCGCAACAGGGCAACAGAGCAACAAAGAAAACTAGCCAAAAGCCACCGCATAAACCGGCGGCAGCCCTCGAGAAATCTCCTGCCACTCATCCCCGCCATTCTCCGAAATCCACAAGCCCCCGGTAGTCGACCCCATCACCAGCGTAGAGCCGTCCTCAGACACCGCCAGCCCGTGACGATAGATCAGGTCATAGCAATGCCGCTGCGGCAAACCCTTGCGCAGCACTTCAAAGCTCTTGCCGCCGTCGCGTGTACGCGTCACGCACAGGGCAGCATCGACCGGCACGCGACGCTGGTCCGCCACCGCAGGAACGAACCATGCCGTGAGCGGATCATGCGGATGCGCCGCCACTGTGAAGCCGAAGTCGGACATCTGCGGTTTGCAGTTCTGCCCGATCTCCTGCCAGTATTTGCCACCGTCGTCCGAACGCCACATGCCGTTGTGATGCTGGCACCACAGCACATCAGGCGTGGCAGTGCAGCGTGCCACCAGGTGCGGGTCCTGCACGCCCTCGTCATCCGCCTGGTCGGGCGGCATATAGGTCGCGCGCAGACCCTTGGAGCTCAGCTGCCAGGTGTTGCCGCCATCCTGCGTCACCCACACGCCGCCGCAGGAAACGCCGAGCAGCACATGCTTGCTGTCGCGCGGATCGACGCAGATCGAATGAATTCCCGGCACGTCGTAGCCGCCACCGAACCAGTGACGGCGCTGCGGCGCATCCCACAGTGGACGGATCAGTTCCCACGACTCGCCGCGGTCGCGCGAGCGGAACAAGCCGCCGGGCAGGGTGCCGGCCCACAGCGTGCCGGGTTCGTCAGCGCCGCCGGCAGCCAGTGCCCAGATCAGCGTGAGTTTCCATGGCACGTCCTTGTCCGTGCTTTCCGGTTGCGGCGGGTAGATGGGCACCGCGATTTCCTTCCACTCCTTCGCATCCTTGTCTCGGCGATGCAGCTTGACGCCGAAGTGGCCGAGGTTGAGCGCGGCATAGAGGGTGCCGTCGCGCGGGTCGGCCAAGCTGTATGACACCGGTTCGCCGAGGAAGCTGACGTCGGCGATGGTCCAGCCGTTGCTGCCGCGAACGAGTTCAAACAGGCCCTTGCGGGTGGATACCAATGCGCGCCGGTTTGTCATGCCTAGCCTCCTGATAGTGCCTGCAGCACATGCACATTGCTGGCGGGTGCAAGCTTGTCGTTGAGTGACGCGCGGTCGGTGACGCGCTGGCCGTCGATGAAGACGACCACATGCTGGCGCAGGTGGCCCTGATCGTCGAGGATGTAGCCGCGCAGTCGCGCGTTGTGCCGGAACGCGTCTTCGAGTGCGTCGCGCAGCACCAATGCCGGGGTGTCGATTTCCGGCACCTCGGTGAAGCGGCGCAACTGCTGGGTGAAGACGAGCCTGGGCATGCGCCGATTATAGGCGCCCGCCATTGCTGGAAGGTGACAAATGCTACTGCAGCGCAGCAGGCCTGGGCTGGCCGGCGTTGACGACCTGGCGGCACGGGCGGGCACCGATGGCATAGGCGAGGTCGCCGGGCCGGTCGATGTCCCACAGCGCAAAGTCGGCCAGCTTGCCGGTTTCCAGCGTGCCAAGTTCTTGTGCAATGCCGAGCGCGTGCGCGGCGTGCACCGTGGCGCCGGCCAGTGCCTCCTGCGGGGTCAGGCGGAACAGCGTGCAGGCCATGTTCATCGCCAGCAGCAGCGAGGTCATCGGCGAGGTGCCGGGGTTGCAGTCGGTGGAAACGGCGATCGGCACGCCGGCGTCGCGCAGCGCCTGTACCGGCGGTTGCTTCGTTTCGCGCAGGAAGTAGTAGGCGCCCGGCAACAGCACGGCGACGGTGCCGGCCTGCTTCATCGCGGCGATGCCTTCCGGCGTGAGGTATTCGAGGTGGTCGGCGGAGAGGCCGCGGTAGCGTGCGGTCAGCGCGGCGCCGCCCTGGTCCGAGAGCTGCTCGGCATGCAGCTTGACGGGCAGGCCGAGTTGCCGTGCCTTCTCGAATACGCGTTCTGTTTGCGCAGGCGAGAAGCCTATCTTTTCGCAGAAGGCATCCACTGCATCGACCAGGCCTTCCGCGCCGAGTGCGGGCAGCATCTGCTCGCAGACCGCGTCGATGTAGTCGTCGCCGCGGCCGGCATACTCTGGCGGCAGCGCATGCGCGCCGAGGAAGGTCGTTTTCACGCGCACCGGCAGCGTTTGGCCGATGCGGCGCGCCACGCGCAGCATCTTGCGTTCGCTGTCGAGGTCCAGGCCGTAGCCGGACTTGATTTCCAGCGTGGTCACGCCTTCGGACAGCAGGTCGCGCACGCGCCTCAGGCTGGATTCGTACAACGCATTTTCCGCTGCGGCACGGGTGGTGCGTACTGTCGAGAGGATGCCGCCGCCGCGCTGCGCGATCTCTTCGTAGCTTGCGCCGTTGAGCCGCGCTTCGAATTCGTCGCTGCGGCTGCCGGCGTAGACGATGTGCGTGTGGCAATCGATCAGGCCGGGCGTGAGCCAGCAGCCTTTGCCGTCGTGTTCGACGGCGGCTTGGTGCGGAGGTAGCTCGCTGCGCTTGCCCAGCCAGGCGATGCGGCCGTCGCGTACCGCAATCGCGGCGTCGCGGATTTCGCCGTAGCCGCCGGTCATCGTGGCGAGATGGACGCCGGTCCACAAGGCGTCCCACCGGGATGTTGAATCATTCGGCATGGGTGTTTCCTTTTGCGGTGAAACGGGCAAGGTACAGCAGCGAGGAAGAAGCGGAGAAATCAGCATGCGCGCCGTCGCTCGCGTCGAGCATGACCGCATTGCCTTCCGCGCAATCGACCGTCTTGCCGGAGGGCAGGCGTATCTGTACTGCGCCGCCCTGCGCGCAATAGACGAACATCCGGTCCGCATTGATCGCGCGACGCAGCTTGTCGTTCAAGGCCAGGCGCTCCAGCGTGTGGCTCCAGCGGCTGCGCCTGCTGATGATGTTGAAATCGGTGACCGGACCATCGAGCAGCGCGGCACGCACCTGCTGCTCGCCGCCGAAGCGCAATGGCAGGTTGCTTGGCGTGAGGATGGTCGCGCTCAGGCCGTCGAATTCAAGTGCGATACCTGCGCCGCGCAGCACCGCGAGCGAGCGGTCGCAGCCGGCGAACAGCGAGAACGGCCCCGGCTTGGCAATGTCGGCGGTGCTGATGCGTAAGTCGAAGCTGGAAAGGTCGGCATCCTCCGGCCAGATCGCGAGTTGCGTGGTGACGCCGCCGCCGTTCTTCCACGGCATGCGGCGGTAATCGTTGCTGCTGAACTTGCGCACGGCCTCACACCCCCGCAGTTTCCACGATGCGTGCCACCAGCCGCGCGGCGACGCGCGCCGTGCGCTGGTCGATGTCGAATGCAGGATTGAGTTCGGCGATGTCGGCCAGGCGCAGCTTGCCGCTGCCGGCGACGGCATCGATGACCTGCTCGACGACATCGAGTTCGACGCCGCGCGGAGCCGGTGCGCTCACGCCCGGCGCAATATAGGCTGGCAGCACATCGAGGCAGGTGGTGAAGTAGACATGGTCGACCTGGCCGATGAAGGCTTGCACCAGGTCGAGCGTGGACTGGATGCGGCTGCTCGTCATTTCCTCGTCGAGGCGCCAGTGCACGCCGAACCGGCGCGCCCGCTCGAACAGCGCGTCGGTGTTGGCGAAGCGGCTGATGCCGAGGCAACAGTAGTTGAACTTCCAGCCGCGCGCTTGGCAGTCTTCCGCGATCTGGCGGAAGGGGGTGCCGGAGCTGGCGCGATCGGCCATGCGCAGGTCGAAGTGGGCGTCGAGATTGATGACGCCGATGCGGGGTGACTGTTCGCGTCGCGCGAGATGTCGCGCCAGTCCGCTGAAGGAAGCCCAGGCGATTTCATGGCCGCCGCCGAGGGCGAACGGCAACCGGCCGCCGGCGAGGATGCCGTCGATGACGCCAGCCAGCGCCTGTTGTGCTTCCTCCAGGCCATCGCTTTGCCCGGTGGGTTCGCACACCACATCGCCCGCGTCGGCGATGTCCTTGCAGCGGTGCACCGGCATGTTGCCGAGTGCGGCGCGCAGTGCGGCCGGGCCCTTGCGCGCGCCGGTGCGGCCGTGGTTGCGTTCGATACCGGCGTCGCAGGAGAAGCCGACCAGCGCCACGCCTCTGCCATCCCCGCCTTCAGTGAATGGCTGCACCACCTGGTGCCAGCGTTTGCCGAGCTCGCCTTCGGCGGCATCGACGCGTCCTTGCCACTGCTTCATGTCCGGCGTTGCGTGCATGGCGGGATTCCTTTCAGTCGCAATTCAATCGAGATACAGGCCGTTGAACAATTGCTTGCAGTCCGCGCCCAGCGTGCCGTCGAATACCATGCGCTTGGCGGCTTCGATGTCGGGCGCAAACAGGCGGTCCTTCTCGTAGAAGGCGATGCGCGAACGCAATTGCCGGTGCACCTGCGCGAGCAGCGGCGAAGTGGCCAGCGGCTGGTGAAAGTCCACGCCCTGCGCGGCGGCGAGGAATTCGATGCCGACGATGGTGGCGGTATTGTCGGCCATCTCCTGCAGGCGGCGGCCGGCGAAGGTGGCCATGCTGACGTGGTCTTCCTGGTTGGCCGAGGTCGGCAGGCTGTCGACGCTGGCCGGATGCGCGAGCGACTTGTTTTCCGAGGCGAGCGCGGCGGCGGTGACGTGCGCGATCATGAAGCCGGAGTTCAAGCCCGACGAGGCGACGAGGAAGGGCGGCAGGCCGGACAGCGTGGAGTCGATCAGGAGCGCGATGCGGCGTTCGGACAGCGCGCCGATTTCGGCAATCGCCAGCGCCAGTGTGTCGGCGGCGAAGGCCACTGGTTCGGCGTGAAAGTTGCCGCCGGAAATGACGTCGCCTTCATCGGCGTAGACCAGGGGATTGTCGGTGACGGCATTGGCTTCGGTCAGCAGCGTGCGCGAGGCGTTGACGATGATGTCGAGGCAGGCGCCCATCACCTGCGGCTGGCAGCGCAGGCTGTAGGGGTCTTGCACGCGCTCGTCGTTGACGAGGTGGGAGCGGCGGATCTCGCTGCCGGCCAGCAGCGCGCGGTAGATTTTCGCGATGGCGATCTGGCCGGGCTGGCCGCGCACTTCATGCACGCGCGGGTCGAACGGAGCGTCGCTGCCCTTGGCGGCATCGACCGAGAGTGCGCCGGCAACCGTGGCTGCTTCCAGCATGCGTTCAGCGAGGAACAGGCCGTTCAGGGCCAGTGCCGTGGAGACTTGCGTGCCGTTGATGAGGGCGAGGCCTTCCTTCGCCGCCAGCGTGACGGGTTCGATGCCGGCTTTGGCCAGCGCTTCCCTTGCCGGCATGATCGTGCCATCCACGCGGGCATCGCCTGCGCCCATCAGCGTGAGCGTCATGTGCGAGAGCGGGGCGAGGTCGCCGGAGGCGCCCACCGAACCCTTGCCGGGGATGCAGGGCATGATGCCGGCGTTGTACGCGGCGATCATGGTGTCGATGACCTGCGCACGGATGCCGGAGTAGCCGCGCGACAGGCTGCCGATCTTCATCGCAAGGATGAGGCGCACGACCTCGTCGCTCAGCAGCGCGCCGCTGCCGACACTGTGCGACAGGATCAGGTTCTTCTGCAGCTCTTCCAGCTGGTCGTTCGGGATGTGGGTCTTGGCCAGCTTGCCGAAACCGGTGTTGATGCCGTAGGCGGGGTCGCCCTTGTCCACGATCTTCTGGATCATGGCTGCGGAAGTGTTGATGGCCTGGTAGGCGTCTCGCGCCAGCTCCAGCCTGGGGGCCTGGCGCCAGATGGCGCGGAGTTGGGCGAGGGTGAAATTTCCCGGATTGATGACGATGGTGTTTGTCATGTGTTTGCCTTCATCGTTGCGGCTTCTATATGTCTTGCCATTCTAGTGTCCCGACCATGCGGGGTCTTGCGCGGCAACACCTTGGGGTTCGGGGTTGTCGTAAATGCGCCGTTGCCGCGCTTTCCCTCTTCTTATTTGATCATCGGCAGGTTCAGGCCGAAACGCTTCGCGCATTCGACCGCCTGCTCATACCCCGCATCGGCATGCCGCATCACGCCCGAACCGCAATCGTTGACCAGCACGCGCGCCAACCGTTTCGACGCGGCATCGCTGCCGTCTGCCACGATCACCATGCCCGAATGCTGCGAATACCCCATGCCGACGCCGCCGCCATGGTGCAGCGACACCCAGGTCGCACCACCGGCAGTGTTGAGCAGGGCGTTCAGCAAGGGCCAGTCGGAAACCGCATCCGTGCCATCTTTCATGCTTTCAGTTTCACGGTTCGGGCTGGCGACCGAGCCGGTGTCGAGGTGGTCGCGGCCGATGACGATCGGGCCTTTCAGTTCACCGTTCTTCACCATCTCGTTGAAGGCCAGGCCGGCGATATGGCGCTCGCCCAGGCCCAGCCAGCAGATGCGGGCAGGCAAGCCCTGGAAGGCGATGCGGTCGCGTGCCATGTCGAGCCAGCGATGCACGTGTTTGTTCTCGGGGAACAGTTCCTTGATCTTCGCATCCGTCTTGTAGATGTCTTCCGGGTCGCCGGACAAGGCCACCCAGCGGAACGGACCCTTGCCTTCGCAAAACAACGGGCGAATGTAGGCGGGCACGAAGCCGGGGAAGTCGAAGGCGTTCTGCACGCCGGTATCGAAAGCGACCTGGCGGATGTTGTTGCCGTAGTCGACCGTCGGAATGCCCATGGACTGGAAGTCCAGCATCGCCTGCACATGCACTGCGCAGGACTGCGCCGCCTCGGCGGTCAGCTTCCCATGCTGCGACGGGTCTTGCTGCGCGGCTTTCCATTGCGCGACGCTCCAGCCTGCCGGCAGGTAGCCGTTGATCAGGTCGTGCGCGGACGTTTGGTCGGTCACGAGGTCGGGCCGCATTGCGCCATCCTTTCCACCTGCCTTCGCACGCTTGACCAGTTCCAGCAGGAGCTCGGCGGCGTTGCCCAAGAGGCCGATGGATACCGCTTCCTTGCGTTCGCAGTGATGCTTGATGAGGGCGAGCGCATCGTCGAGGTCCTTCGCCTGCTTGTCGAGGTAGCGGGTGCGCAGGCGGAAGTCGATGCTGCTCTGCTGGCATTCGATGTTCAGCGAGACGGCGCCGGCGAAGGTCGCCGCCAGCGGCTGCGCGCCGCCCATGCCGCCGAGCCCGGCGGTGAGGATCCAGCGGCCCGCCCAGTCGCCGCCATAGTGCTTGCGGCCGGCTTCGGCGAAGGTTTCATAGGTGCCCTGCACGATGCCTTGCGTACCGATGTAGATCCAGCTGCCGGCCGTCATCTGGCCGTACATGAACAGGCCGGCGCGGTCGAGTTCGTTGAAGTGTTCCCAGTTGGCCCACTTCGGCACCAGGTTGGAATTGGCGAGCAGCACGCGCGGTGCGTCGGCATGGGTCTTGAATACGCCGACCGGCTTGCCGGACTGGATCAGCAGCGTTTCATCGTCGTTCAGTTCGCGCAGCGTGGCGAGGATGCGGTCGAAGCATTCCCAGTTGCGTGCGGCGCGGCCGATGCCGCCGTAGACCACGAGGTGCTTCGGGTTCTCGGCCACGTCGGGGTCGAGGTTGTTCTGGATCATGCGGTAGGCGGCTTCGGTCAGCCAGCTCTTGCAGGTCTTCTCGCTGCCGCGCGGTGCACGGATGACGCGGGACTCGTCCCAGCGCGGGTCGTCGTTCAGCCTGGTGGCTTCGGTCATGGTGTTCATGGCTTCTCCTTCCAAAGTATTCAGTGCAGGCCGAGGTAGGCCGCGGTGAGGTTGGTGTCGTTGCGTGCATCGCTCGCCTTGCCTTGCCAGACGGTGCGGCCGGACTCCAGCACGCAGACGTCGTCGGCAAAGGCGAGCACGCGGTCGGTGTTCTGCTCGACCAGCAGGATGGTCATGCCGTCCTGCTGCAAGTGCTTGAGCGCGCGGTAGCACAGGTCGATGACCTTGGGCATCAGGCCGAGCGAGAGTTCGTCGATCATGATCAGCTTGGGGCGCGTCATCAGTGCACGGCCGATGGCGAGCATCTGCTGCTCGCCGCCGGAGAGGTTGCCGGCGAGCGAGTCGAGACGTTCGCCGAGTCGCGGGAACAGGCCGAGCACGTAGTCACGGTCTTTCCTGAAGTTGCCGGCGGGCTGGATCAGGCCGCCGACGCGCAGGTTGTCTTCGACCGTCATGTCCTTGAACAGGCGGCGGCCTTCCGGCGAGATGGCGATACCGCGGCGCACGCGCTGGTCGGGCGTGAGCGTGCTGATGTCCTGGCCGTCGAACATGATGGCGCCTGCCTGCAGCGCGACATGGCCGGCGACGCACATCAGCGTCGAAGACTTGCCCGCACCGTTGGCGCCGATCAGGCCGGTGATAGTGCCCGGGCGCAGCGTGAGCGACAGGTCGCCGACCGCCTGGAAGGCGCCGTAGCCGCAGGAGAGGTGGTGGATTTCAAGCATGCTTGCCTCCGACGACGGCGAGAGTGGCTTGCCTGGACTTGTCCGTGCCCGCCTCGGCGATGGTGTCGCCGCCGAGATAGGCGGCGCGCACCGCCGGGTCGTTCATGACCGCGCGCGGTTCGCCTGCGGCGATCTTGCGGCCGTTGTCGAGCACGACGAGGCGCTGGCAGATACGCATCACTTCGCCGAGGTTGTGTTCGATCAGGATGATGGTCACTCCCTGCTTGTTGATGTCGGCGATGGTGGTGGCGAGCGCATTCGCTTCCTTCGAGTTGAGGCCGGCGAGCGGCTCGTCGAGCAGCAGCAGCTTTGGATTCAATGCGAGGGCGCGCGCCATTTCCAGCCGCTTCAAGATGCCGAGCGGCTGGATGCCCGGCGCCTGCGCGGCTTGCGCCGAAATGCCGACGCGTTCCAGCATGGCGCGGCCGGTCTTCGCTTCTTCCTCCTGCGATACATGCATCAATGCTTTCAGCGGGGAGCGGGTGCGCGCCATGCCGGCGGCGAGGGCGACGTTGTCGAGCACCGAGATGTTGCGGAAGGGCTTCACCAGCTGCTGCGACAGCGACAGACCCTTCCGGATGCGCTTGTGGATGGGCAAGCCGTTGAGGGTTTCGCCTTCAAGCCTGACGTCGCCTTCGGTGGCGCGCACCACGCCGGTGATCGCGCGCAGCATCGTCGTCTTGCCGGCGCCGTTGGGGCCGATCAGGCCGAGCAGTTCGCCGGGATAGACGTCGAAGGACACGTCGTCGATCGCGGTCAGCCCGCCGAAGCGCACGGTGACGTTGACAACGCTGAGCAGTGCCTGCAATTGGGTTCTCATGCGCGGCCTCCCTGTGCGTTGCCGTGCGGGTTGCTCTGTGCGCGGCGGCGCACGAGGCGCGTCACCATGCCGGCCATGCCGCCGGGCGAGAAGCGCATCATCAGGAACAGCAGGCCGCCGTACACCAGCAGCTTGTAATCGCCGATGAACTGGAACCAGGCTGGCAGGGTAGACAGCACCGCCGCGCCGATGGCAACACCCGCCACCGAACCGATGCCGCCGACCACGACCATGGATAGCACCGTCACCGACTCGACGAAGCCGAAGCTGTCGGGGCCGATGAACTTCAGGTGTTGTGCATACAGTCCGCCGGCAAGCCCCGCCAGCGCGGTGCCGATGGCGAAGGCGGCCAGCTTGTAGCGCGGCACGTCGATGCCGAGCACGCGCATCGTGTCTTCGTCTTCCGCCACGCCGTTGAAGACGCGGCCCATCCACGACTTGCGGATGTAGATGCACAGCGCGGCGGTGGCGGCGCACAGCAGCAGCGATAACAGCATGAAGCCGGTCTTGGAGAGGCCGGCATCGGGAATCGCCGACACGCCGAGTTCGCCGCCCAGGGATTCCTGCTGGCGCACGATGCCGACGAACAGGAAGCCGACACCCATGGTGGTGATGGCGAGGAAGTCGGCGCGTACGCGCAGGCTGGCAAGGCCGACGACGCTGCCGATCGCGCCGGCCAGCAGCATGGCCAGCGGCAGCGTGGCGAGGAAGGGCAGGCCGGCCTTGCACAGCAGGGCGGAAAGATAGGCGCCGATGCCGAGGAAGGCCGCATGGCCGAGGCTGATCTGGCCGCAGAAGCCGGTGATCAGGTTGAGCGAGAGCGCAAACAGCACGCTGATCGCCATCGAAGTGAGCAGGGAAATTTCGTATTCCATGTGGTTGTCTCCAAGCCTTATCTGCGGGCGAACAGGCCTTGCGGGCGCACCATCAGCACCGCGATCAGGAAGGCGAAGGCAATGGCGTTGCGATCGAGCAGCTTGCCGAGATAGATCGTGCCGAAGGATTCGACCACGCCGAGCACCAGCGCGGCGAGCAGGGTGCCGCGCACCGAACCCATGCCGCCCAGCACGATGATCGCCAGCCCCTTGTAGGACGGTACGCTGCCCATGGTCGGTTCCACCAGGTTGTTCAGCAGCGCCACCCACACGCCGGCAAAACCGGCGAGCGCGGAGCCGATGAAGAAGTTGATGTCGCGTACCTGGCGCAGCCTGATGCCGAAGGACTCGGCCATCTGCGGGTCCGACACCGTGGCCTGGCAGGCGACCCCGACGCGGGTCTTGTTCTGCAGGTAGCCGAGCACGGCGATGATGACGGCGGTACCGAGCATGACCAGCAATTCCGCCTGCTTGAACTGCAGGCCGCCGAACAGGGCGACTTGTTCCTGCAGCGGCGGCGCCTGGTACGACAGGCCGGAAGCGCCGAACACGATACGGAACAGTTCCTCGAAGGCGATGTAGAGGCCGATCGAGGCGATCAATGCGACGAAGGGCGGCTGCTTCAGCATCGGCTCGTAGCAGAGCCGGTACATGGCAATGCCGGCGATGCCTGAGGCGAACATCGCGGCGGCGAAGCCCAGCGCAAGGCTGCCGGTGCTGTTGGTGACGATCACGCCGAGATAGCCGCCCAGCGTGAACAGCGCGGCGTGAGCGACGTGCAGGATGCGCAGCAGCCCGTACACCAGGGTCAGCCCCAGCGCGACCAGCGCATAGATGCTGCCCTGTACCAGGCCCTGTGCGGTAAGCTCCAGGAAGAGCATGATGACTCCTTGGTGTGGTCCGTACGGATTGGATTACTTCGCCGGCTTGGAAGGCGGCGCCAGCAGCGGGCCCGAGATCACGGAATGGCGGTGGAACGCCTTGTCCTTGATGACCTGCACCTGTACATCCTTCTTCACCTCATGCAAGTCGTTGAACGCCAGCTTGCCGATCGGCGTGTCGAAGGTGCCGGCGGCCAGCGCGTTCTTCAGGTCTTCGCCGCCCTTGCCGCCGGTTTTCTTCAAGCCTTCGATCAGCACGCTGGTGGCGGTGTACGAGGACGCGGCGACCATGTCGGCATTCGTGCCCGCGGCCTTGCGGAATTCGGCGAGGAAGCCCTTCGTCGCGGCCGAGTCCGAATCGCGGTCGAGCGAGGTGGTGACGTACACGCCTTCGGCAGCGGCGCCCGCGATCTCGATGAACTTGTCGGAGTCGTAGCCTTCCTGGCCGATGACGGGCACGGAAACGCCCGCGGCGCGCAGCTGGCTAACCAGCGGGCCGGCGGTGAAGTAGTAGCCGGAGGCGTAGATGATGTCCGGGTTGTCGGACTTCAGCTTCGACACCAGCGCGCCGAACTGGCGGTCCTGCATGCCGTATTCGTATTCATTGACGATTTGCAGGCCGAATTTCTGCGCGCCTTCCTTGAAGCCGGCGGCGAGCGCCTGGCCGAAATCGTTCTTCAGCGTGATCAGCGCGATCTTTTTCTTGCCGAGGTTGTGCACCAGCATCGAGCCGGCGCGGCCCTGCACTTCGCCCATGGCCGAGACGCGGAACATGTAGTCGCCGGTGAGCGTGATGTCGGGGTGGATCGCGTAGGACACGACGTAAGGGACTTTAGCTTGCTGGAAGATGCCGGCGGCGGCGCGCGTCGAGCCGGAGTAGGAGCCCGAGACAGCGCCGACCACCTTGTCCTTTTCCACCAGCTTGGTGGCCACCGGCACCGCTTCCTTCGGCGAAGCCTGGTCGTCATAGACCACCAGTTCGAGCTTCTGGCCGGCGATGCCGCCCTTGGCATTGGCATGCGCCACAGCGAGCTTCGCGCCTTCCAGCGCGGACTTGCCGTCGGCCGCGGCAAAGCCGGTCAGAGGCACGTTGAAGCCGATCTTGATGTCGGCGAAAGCGGGGGCGACCGCGAAGGACGCAAACGCGGCCAGGGCGGACGCGGAGGCAAGTAGTTGCTTGCGGCGGAATGGAATCATTGTCTGTCTCCTTGAGTTTTTGATGGCACGACTGGCGTGGTGCGTGTCCAAACAGTGAAAACCGTCGCAGTCTCACGCCGACGAATGCATCTTAAGTTGTATAGACAACTTGCGCAAGAAAAATCTCAATTGACAATACAAATTATTTCCCTAGAATCGAT
>DASVLM010000214.1:0-7055 GCA_036384875.1 Noviherbaspirillum sp. | reverse complement strand
CACCGGCAGCTCCGGCATGAGCGGTTCTTCCAGCGGCAAGGCTTCGAGCGGCGCCTCGGGCAGCACCTCCGGCGCATCCGGCACGGATTCCAGCACCTCCTCCACACCGTCGGCATCGTCCTCCGGCCAGAGCGACACCGGCGCAAGCGCCACTACGCCGAAGAAGAAGTCGAAGAAGCATCACAAGAAGGCAAAGAAGTCTTCTGCCTCTTCCAGCTCCAGCGGCACTTCCGGTACCAGCGGCAGCGGCGGCAATACCAGCACGACCGGCAGCACCGGCGGCATGAGCGGTTCCAGCACCACCAGTTCGCCGAGCGACACGAACTCCAGCAGCGGCAGCAGCACCGGTTCGAGCGGCAAGTAATTCCTGCTTCAGCCTGTGCACGGAAAAAGCGGCTCACAGGCCGCTTTTTTCACGCTTGCGGAGTGACAGCCATGGCTCTGGAAGGACAATGGCAAGACAACGTTGCACGATGCACCTCAAGCTGAGGGCCGCCATTGTGCTGGCGGTCGTGATCGGCCTGCTGATCCCGGTGACGGTAACCACCGTGCTCATCCTCGGCCAGCGCGAGCAGGCGCTGAAGGAACGGCTGCTCGCCGATCACCGCCGCGTCACCGACATCCTCACTTTCGGCATGCAGGAACCGCTGTGGAACCTCAGTTATGACGCCGGCCGTCCACTCTTCGAGGCGCTGCTCTCGGACGAACGCATTCCTTCCATCCTGGTGCGCGACAAGAAGTTCGGCACTTTCCTCTCCCGCGAGTATCCGGAACGGCGACGCGGCCATCAGTTCACCCTTCACCGCGATGTGGTTTACCACGGCGACGTGATCGGCTATGTGTCGGTCGAGATGGACAGCGGCCAGCTCGATGCCGAAATTGCGCGCACCCGTGCTGCCTTCGCGGTTACCGTGCTCGGTCAGTTGCTGCTGTCGATCGTGCTGATCGTCGCCTTGCTGCAGGTCCGTGTGCTTGATCCCTTGCGGCGGCTGATGCAGGAATCGGAACGGCTGGCGCGCCGGCAATTGTCCGCGCCCTTCACCTGGCGGCGCGACGACGAACTCGGCAATCTCGGACGCAGTCTCGAGAGCACGCGCCAGTCGCTGCAGGCGCTGTTCGAGGAAATCGAAAGCAAGAACCGCGAATTGGAGGAAGACATCCAGCGCCGCACGCAGACCGAAAAGGAATTGCAGCGCCACCGCGACCACCTCGAAGAACTGGTGCGCGAACGCACTGCCGAACTGACGGTCGCGAAGGAGCGCGCCGAAGTCGCCAATCAGGCCAAAAGCACCTTTCTCGCCAGCATGAGTCACGAACTGCGCACACCGCTCAACGCGGTACTCGGCTATACCCAGATCCTCAAGCGGGACAAGAATTTCAACGAACGCCAGCGTGTCGCGCTCGACACCATCCAGCAAAGCGGCGAACACCTGCTGACCCTGATCACCGATTTGCTCGACCTCTCCAAGATCGAAGCCGGCAAGTTCGAGCTGTATGAAACGGCGGTGGACCTGTCGGCCTTCCTGCAGGTGATCGTCGACATCATCCGCGTCAAGGCCGAGCAGAAGGGCCTGCTGTTCGTGTTCGAGAGCAGCGACTTGCCGCAACTGGTCATGGCAGATGAAAAGCGCCTGCGCCAGGTACTCATCAACTTGCTCGGCAATGCCGTGAAATTTACCGACCGCGGCCGGATCAGCCTGCGCGTCGACAGCAAGCCAGACGGACCACGCCGCGTGCGCCTGCGCTTCGAGGTGCGCGACACCGGCATCGGCTTGCACCAGGAGCAGTTCGAAACCATCTTCCAGCGCTTCGAGCAGGTCGGCGATATGCGACGCCGCTTCGGCGGCACCGGCCTCGGCCTCTCGATCAGCCGTCAGCTGGTGCGCATGATGCACAGCGATATCCATGTCGACAGCCATCCCGGCGAAGGCAGCGTCTTCAGTTTCGAGCTGCCGGTGGCGCTGGTCGAGGCGGAGCGCGCGCCCAAGGCGGCTGACCACGACATCATCGGCTATCAGGGCGGCATCAAGACTGTGCTGATCGTCGACGACGTTGCTGCCAACCGCAACATGCTGGCCGACCTGCTCAGCTCGCTCGGCTTCGAAACTTGCGAAGCGACAGATGGCAGCGAAGCACTGCGTCAGGCGCGCATGCGGCACCCGGACATCGTCCTGATGGACATCATGATGCCGGTGATGGACGGCCTGGAGGCGACGCGCCGCCTGCGCCAGGAATCGGCGCTATCGACTGTGCCCATCATCGCCGTCTCGGCCAGCACCACCCCTGCGGAGCGCGAGGACAGCATCGTGGCCGGTGCGTCCGTCTTCATGACCAAGCCGGTCGACCAGGCGGAATTACTGCGGTACATGGGCGCACTGCTAGGCCTGAACTGGATCCATGCCGAGGGAGCTGCAGCAGCGCCTGCACACAATGGCGGCGATGCGCCGCTTGCCATTCCGCCGCAGGACGAAATGGAGCGCCTTCACCAGCTCGCCCTCGCCGGCAACATGCGCGATATTCGCCGCTTTGCCGGCCACATCGAAGAACTCGACCGGCGCTATGCGCCCTTCGCCGCGCGGCTGCAGGAACTGGCGCGCGAATATCAGTCCAAGGCCATCGTCGCATTGGTCGAGCAACACCTGCAGCGCAAGCGGGAATCTTGAAGGCGGGCCTTTTTTGCCGGCATCGAGAAACCCGCCATGCTGATTACCGCTAACGTGTTCGCCGATACCGGCTGCAGAGCACCGATTTAAAAACTTGGCACGCGATGTCGTGCCCATAGCTGCCGGCATTACATGGCTAAATGACATGAGTCAAAGATTTCCATCCATGTAAAAGCAGTCTTGGCGCGGCATGACGCCAAGGCTTTACATTTCAATCATTACCTGAGATAAATAGACTCGTACCCGGCGCGCAAAACTGCGCGCGGCGCACGCAACATCGATTGGCAACACCGGATTTCTGACAGGAGCATTGCAATGCTGACCAATAACATCAAGACCGTAAGGAATGACATGAAGACCCTGGTGAAAGACGCGCAGGAACTGTTTCGCGAAGCCTCGCTCGCGACCGGCGAAAGAGCCGAAGAGTTGCGCAACAAGGGCCTGGTAATGCTCGACGCCGCCATGGAAAAGGCGCAGCACCTGCAGACGGTTGCAGTGGAGAAGGGCAAGGTGGCTGCGCAGACCACCGATGAATTCGTGCACGAGCAACCGTGGAAGGCAGTCGGCATCGCTGCCGGCATCGGCCTGGTCGTCGGCCTGCTCATCGGCCGCCGTTAAGCCTTGCGCATGGACGGTACGCAGGGTAGGGACGATCCGACCCAGCAGGGCAGCCCGGGCCTGGTCGCCGGGCTGGGTGGACTGGCGCGCAGCCTGTTCGCGTTGCTGGTGTCGCGTATCGAACTCGCCGCACTTGAACTCGGTGAAGTGCGCGACAACCTCGCGCGCTTCCTGCTGGTCGGCGCGCTCGGCGTGATCGCGTTGTGGTTTGCCGTCGCTTGCTGGACTGCCGTGGTGATCGTGCTGGCGTGGGACGCGATGGGGTGGAAGATACTCGCACTCGTCGCTGCGGTGTATTCGGTGCTTGCGGTCGCCATCCTGCGCCATGCGCGCGGCATGGTGGCGGGCGACAGGCTTTCCATGCCGGCCACCATGGCCGAGCTGCGCAGCGACCGCGATGCGTTGCTGTAGGAGGCGCGCATGAACAACGCAGACCGCAAGAGAAAACTGATCGCGGAAGGGCGCATCTGGCGTGCCGAAGTGCTGCATGCGAAGGAGGCGGTGCAGGAAGGGCTGCGTCCCGATTCGATGGCGCGCCGCGTTCTCGGCCAGGCTGCCATTGCAGGGCTGGCGCTATTACGCGGCAAGGTCGGACTCTCGCTGGCCGGCATCAATGTCGGCACCTTGTTGCCTCTTGTCGTAAGTGGCGTGTCGGCGCTTGCCAGACGGAAGGCGCTGGTCAAGCCGGTGCTGCGCGGTGCGGCGCTTGCCGGAACGGTGGCCGCAGCGGCAGCCTTTCTTTTCCGCCGCCGCAAGTCGCGCGTGGACGACATGGAAACCACAGCGTCCGACGCATAAGCAGCGTTCTCATTAACGGCATTCTCTTTTTGCGCGGCAAGTTTAAGTCTTTGTAACTTGTCGAACTTGCATTTCCATCATGTGTCCAATCTTCGTCATACATCGACAAGGATAGGCACATGCGCAAGCAACTCGGCATCACAGCACTCGCAACCCTGTTCGTCCTGAACGGTTGCGCCGATCTGGACCCCGTGCAACGCGGTACAGCGACTGGAGCGGGAATCGGCGCCGGCGTGGGCGCCGTGCTGGGGGCAGCCACCGGGGACGGCGGCGGCCGCAGGACAGCGACCGGCGCGGCGCTCGGCACAGCCGCCGGTGCTGTGATCGGCAACATCTGGTCGTCGCGCATGGAGCAGCAGAAGCGCGCCATGCAGCAGGCCGCGCAGGGCACCGGCGTGCAAGTGACGCAGACTGCCGACAACCGCCTGAAGGTCGATATCCCGACCGACATTTCCTTCGACACGAATCGCTCCGACATCAAGTCGAACTTCCGGCCCATTCTCGACAAGTTCGCTGCCACGCTGGCCGAAAATCCCTATTCCAAGGTGAGTATCGTCGGCCACACCGACAGCACCGGCAGCGATGCCATCAACGACCCGCTATCGGTCAATCGTGCCGCGCACACCCGCGACTACCTCGTCGCGCACGGCGTCGCCTCGAATCGCATCAGTATCGACGGCCGCGGCTCGCACGAGCCGGTCGCGTCGAACGACACCGAAGCCAATCGCGCAAAGAACCGGCGCGTGGAAATCTTTGTCGCCGAGCAGCAGGCGACGGCGCAGGCGCCGCAATCTTCTTCGGGGGCGTCGCAGCCAGGCTCATCGGCTGGCAGCGGACCGTTGTTGCCGCCGAGGTAAGGCTGAGAACGCCGATACCGTCCTCACGATAACGCCGATACCACATTCGCAGGCGAAAAAAAGCCGACCCGCAGGTCGGCTTTTTGATGAGCGGAAGCCCGCTTACTTCGCGGCGGCAGCCATGTAGTCCACGGCGGCCTTCACTTCGTCGTCCGAGGCGCTGGAGCCACCCTTCGGCGGCATCATGCCTGCCTTGCCCTGGAAGCCCTTGATGGCGTGCTCGTACAGGGTGGCGGAGCCTTGCTTGATGCGCGGTGCCCAGGCAGCCTTGTCGCCGAACTTCGGTGCACCGGCAACGCCGGCGCCGTGGCAGGCGACACAGGTGGATTCGTACAGCTTCTTGCCAGCGTCGGCAGACGGAGCGGCAGCGGCAGGAGCGGCGGCGGGTGCCGAGGCTGCAGGCGCGGAAGCCGCCGGTGCGGACGCGGCCGGAGCAGCAGCGGGAGCTGCCGCTGCCGGGGCCTTCGGCTCCTTCAGGCTGCCGCCCGACTGGTTGGCCATGTAGACCACGGCGCGCTGCACTTCGACATCGTCGAGATCCGGATTGCCGCCCTTGGCCGGCATGGCGCGGATGCCCTTGATCGCATGATCGAACAGCGTCGATTCTCCCTGCGCGATGCGAGCGGACCATGCGCCGGCGTCGCCCACCTTCGGTGCGCCGGCTGCGCCGGTTGCGTGGCAGGCCGAGCAGACAGCCTTGAAGACGGCTTCGCCGGACTGCAACTGCTTCGGCGCGCTCGAATCCTTGAGCGTGTAGCCTTCATCCGCCACCGGGCGCAGGCGCGCTGCGATCGCTTCCGGCGTCTGGCCGGAAGAACCGGCGCCGACCTTGTCGGCATTGGACACGTACTGGACCAGCAGCACGATGGTGATGATCGGTACCAGGAAGCCGGCAGCTATCGCTGCGACCAACTGCTTGGGAGTCCTGATTCCGGATTCGTGTTCGTTGTGTGCGTCGCTCATTATTCCCTCAGTGCAATGTCGAAAGCTGTCGTGACGGGCGCGCGATGGCGTTGAAACCATCTCCTGCTGCAGCGCAATACCTCGCAAAACCCTTGATTATAGTCGGAAAGCCATGCTCAGGGAATCGAAAATAGGCGCTTTGCGTGGACGGGAAACCCGAAAAACGGTATGCTCATGCCTCCTCTGCACCCGACGCGGCTGTAGCTCAGTGGATAGAGTATTGGCCTCCGAAGCCAAGGGTCGTGGGTTCGATCCCCGCCAGCCGCGCCATTTCCCAGTCTCCTCTGGCAGTTTCCCCTCTCGTTGCAAATTCATGACCCGCAATGGCGTGCGCCAAGCCGGTCCGGATTTCCACGCCTGCGCATCGCCTCAACGCAAACAGGCGGCATCGTCGCTGCAGCCATCTTCCACGCCCGCCCCATCCAGCTTCGGCAGCGCCCGCGTGGGCAGCTCCAGCACGTCGCCCCATTCCTGCCATTCCTGCGCTGCGCCGCCGACGAGCGCTTCCACCTGTTCCTTGTCCAGATCCAGCGCCGCGCCGGCTGCGAACACGACAGGCAGCAGCCGGGCGATGTCCTCGTCGCTTGCCATGCAGATGTCGGCGATCAGCGATGCCAGGTGCAGTGCGCGGATCAGTTTCTGCTGCCGCGAGTTCGCAGGCAGGCCGGACAGGTCCGGCGACTCGTGGAATGTCACGGCGTCGCTGAACAGGCGAGGAATATTCCAGTCGGCCATCATGGCGGCGGCCAGGCCGAGGTGGTTGATCCCGAACAGTTCCGTTTCCGACAGCGCCAGCTCCTGCGGCGAAACGCCTGCCGATTTTTCAAGCAGGGCGGAATACACATCCGGCCGCGCGGAGGCGAGGCCGAGCCGGCCGATGCCTGCCAGCAGGCCGCAGGTGAATATCTCTGGCGACGGCGCGATCGGCACGCAGTCGCCGATCGCCTGTGCTGCGCACGCCATCGCGACTGACCGCGCCCAAAAGTATTCGTAATCGAAAGCCTCGCACCTGCCCCTGCGATAGGAGGATGCCAGCGACAGGCCGAGGACTGTCTGCCGGATCGACTGCACGCCGACCAGAATCAGGATGTCGGCGCTGATCGACGCGATCGGCCGCGAGGCGTTCCTGTTCACTGCATTGGCAATCTTGATGATG
>DASVLM010000213.1:0-1751 GCA_036384875.1 Noviherbaspirillum sp. | reverse complement strand
TGCAGCAGGATGACTTCAGCCATCGGCAGCAATTCGCCCGCCGCTCCTGCGCCCTCGTCCGCTCCTCCTGCAAGATCGATGGTGAGGCTGTTCTGGCCCCGCGTCATCGCCAGGTAGACCTCGGCCAGCAGTTCCGCATCCAGCAACGCGCCGTGCAACGCGCGGTGGGCGTTGGAGATGCCGTAGCGCTCGCACAGGGCATCGAGGGAATTGCGTTTGCCCGGATGCATTTCCTTGGCCTGCACGAGCGTGTCGGTCACCTTCGCGACATGCTCGATGAAACGCGGGACGCCAAGGCGTTCGAATTCGGCGTCGAGGAAGCCAATGTCGAAGGGGGCATTGTGGATGATGATTTCGGCATCGCGAATGTAATCGCGCAATTCGTCGGCGACTTCGGCGAATTTCGGCTTGTCGCTCAGGAATTCGGTGGTCAGGCCGTGCACCGCGAGCGCCCCCTCTTCCGAGTCGCGCTCCGGGTTGATGTAGCTGTGAAAGTTGTTGCCGGTAAGGCGGCGGTTGACGATTTCCACGCAGCCGACTTCGATGATGCGGTCGCCGGAGCGGGCATTCAGGCCGGTGGTTTCAGTATCGAGGACAATTTGGCGCATGTGAGCAGTTTTGCAGTGCGTAAGATGATTCGTTGCTTCGGCATTTTACCGAAGGGGTTCAAGAGACGGAGGCGGCTCCGCGGTTGGCAAGCTCATCCGCGCGTTCATTGCCGTCGTGCCCGGCGTGTCCTTTCACCCAGCGCCATTCGACCTTGTGCTGCGCCTGAGCGGCGTCTAGCGCCTGCCACAGGTCGGCATTTTTCACCGGCTCCTTGGCGGCGGTCTTCCAGCCGCGCAGCTTCCAGTTGTGGATCCATTCGCTGATGCCCTTCTGCACGTACTGGCTGTCGGTATGGATCACCACTTCGCAGGGGCGCTTCAATGCGCCGAGCGCCTCGATCACGGCCTTGAGTTCCATGCGGTTGTTGGTGGTATTGCGTTCGCCGCCGAAAATTTCCTTGCGGTGCTCGCCGGCGATCATCAGTGCGCCCCAGCCGCCCAGGCCGGGATTCCCCTTGCAGGCACCGTCGGTATAAATCTCTACTTTGTCCATCTAGTCCTTACTTCTTGTGTTTGTGTATGCGGTTGGTGACCGGCACGCCTTTCGGCGCTTTTGCGGGATTGCGGGTGAAGGCGGGGCCGATCAGCCGCATGCCGCGGATGCGCTTGATGGCTTGCACCATGTAGACCGCGCCGAGCACCGGCCACCAGCGGTCGCCGGCCTTTTCCATGAAGGAGAAGCGGCGCAGCCACTTCTCCGTTGCGCAAGGCGGTGAATAGCAGCCGAAATGGCCGCGATTGACTTCCATGCTGAGCAGTTTGAGCCAGTCCTTCAGGCGCGGCAGGCTGATGAATTCGCCATGCCGGGGCATGAACGGTGAACCGGTGATGCGGCCGAGCACCTGGCGCGCGCCCCACAGGCTGGCAGGATTGAAACCGCAAATGATGACCTGCCCCTCGGGAATCAGCACGCGTTCCACTTCTCGCAGCACCTGGTGCGGCTCTTCCGCGAACTCCAGCACATGCGGCAACACGACCAGGTCCAGGCTTTGCGAGGCAAAAGGCAATTCGGCGAAATCGTGCACGACGACGATGGGCGCCCGGTTACCGTGCAAGTCCGGATTGGGGAAATGCGTGTCGGTAAGCCATTTGTTCGGCATGCGGTTGGCTTGCAGCGCGTTGATCTGCGGCAGGCCGATCTGC
>DASVLM010000212.1:0-6296 GCA_036384875.1 Noviherbaspirillum sp. | reverse complement strand
GAAAGCTGACCGAGCTGAAGCAGCGCCTCGACAACAAGGCTGCTACTTTCGAAGATTTGGCAAAGCTCTTCTCCAACGACCTGTCCGCGTCGCGCGGCGGCGATCTCGGCTGGGTCTATCCGGGCGATACCGTGCCGGAATTCGAACGTGCAATGGACGCGCTGAAGCCGGGCGAAGTCAGCCAGCCGGTGGAATCGCCGTTCGGTTGGCACCTGATCCAGGTGCTGGAACGCAAGAAGGATGATGTGTCGCAGGAACGTCAGCGCCTGCTCGCGCGCCAGGTGCTGCGCGAGCGCAAGCTGGAAGAAGCGACGCAGGACTGGCTGCGCCAGTTGCGCGATCGTGCCTACGTCGAATACCGCGCCGACAACGGCGACTTGCGCTGAGCAGCATGCAAGCCCGCCCCAACATTGCCATTACCTGTGGCGAACCCGCGGGCATCGGCCCGGAAATCTCGATCCGGGCGGCGTGGGAACTGCGGGCCGACATCAACAGCGTGCTGATCGGCGACGCTGCGCTGCTGTCGCTGCTCGCCGGCGAAATCGACCCGGCCGTCAAACTGCTCGCCATCTCGACGCAAGCATTGCGCAACAGCGGCTTGCCTCAGGTATCGCGGGATACGGTGGTCGTCATCGACTGCCCGTTGAAGGAACCTGCGATTCCCGGCAAGCTGGATGCGCGCAACGGCAAGGCCGTGCTGCAGACGCTGGATGTGGCGATCAAGGCGACGATGGCCGGTCAATTCGATGCGATCGTCACCGCGCCCCTGCAGAAAAGCACCATCAACGATGCCGGCATGCCGTTCACCGGCCATACCGAATATTTCGCGGAAAAGACCGACACGGCTCAAGTGGTCATGATGCTGGCGGGCGGCTCGCCCATGCTGCGTGTCGCACTGGCTACCACGCACCTGCCGCTGAAGGACGTTCCGGCGGCAATCACCTTCGACAATCTGTCGCGGACCATCGACATCATTCACGCCGACCTGAAGAGCAAGTTCGGCCTTGCGCAGCCGCGCATCCTCGTCACCGGCTTGAATCCGCATGCGGGCGAGGGCGGTTATCTCGGACGGGAAGAAATCGATGTCATCACGCCCGTGCTGCAAGCGGCGCAGGCCAAAGGCATCGATGCACGCGGCCCGTATCCTGCCGACACGCTGTTCCAGCCGAAATACCTGCAGGATGCCGACTGCGTGCTGGCGATGTACCACGACCAGGGCTTGCCGGTGCTGAAGCACGCCAGCTTCGGCCGGGGTGTAAACATCACGCTCGGGCTGCCGTTGATCCGCACTTCGGTGGACCATGGCACGGCGCTTGACCTTGCAGCGGCCGGTCTTGGCAAGGCCGACCATGGCAGCATGATCGAAGCCGTCAAGGTCGCTGCGCAGATGGCGCGCGCCTCAACAAGAACCTGAATTCATGAAACACATTCCACGCAAGCGTTTCGGCCAGAACTTCCTGACCGACCAGGGCGTACTTCACGACATCATCCGCGCCATCGACCCGCAGCCTGATGATGCGATGGTCGAGATCGGTCCCGGCCTGGCTGCCATGACGCGCCTGCTGCTGGAGTCGTTGAAGCAATTGCATGTGGTTGAACTCGACCGCGACCTGGTCGAGCGTTTGAAAAAGCAGTTCGATCCGGCGCGCTTGATTGTTCATGCGGGCGATGCCCTGCAATTCGATTTCGCCTCGATTCCCGTGCCGGCAGGGCAGAAGCTGCGTGTCGTCGGCAATTTGCCCTACAACATTTCGAGTCCGCTGCTCTTTCATCTCGCCGACATTGCGCCGCAGGTGCAGGACCAGCACTTCATGCTGCAGAAGGAAGTGGTCGAGCGCATGGTCGCCGAGCCCGGCAGCAAGGCTTACGGCCGGCTGTCGGTCATGCTGCAATGGCGTTACTACATGGAACTGCTGTTCGTCGTGCCGCCCACGGCTTTCGATCCGCCGCCGCGGGTTGATTCAGCCATCGTGCGCATGATCCCGTTGCCGCAACCGCTGGCATGCGATGCCAAACGGCTGGAGCAGGTGGTGACGAAGGCGTTTTCTCAGAGGCGCAAGGTGATCCGCAATTGCGTTGCCGGGATGTTCACCGAAAGCGACCTCGTCGATGCCGGCATCGATCCGCAGGCAAGGCCGGAAGCAGTGCCGATGGAACAGTTCGTTGCGCTGGCGAACCTGAAGCGCGAGGGATGAGATGAGCGCTCCCCTGTTGCAGACCGAGCGGCTGAAACTGATCCAGGTGACGCCGAACGATGCAGCAGCGGTGGCAGCTTATCGCTTCCGCAACCGGGCGCATCTCGCGCCATGGGAACCGAAGCGCGACGATGGTTTCTACACGGCGAAAAGGACCGCCGAATCCCTGGCGAAGTCCTATGAAGCATTCCTCGCGGGCACCGGTTACAGCTTCGCCATCCTCCTGCGTGAATCAGGCGACCTCGTCGGCCTATGCAGCTTCAGCAATATCGTGCGCGGTGTGTTCCAGGCCTGCCATCTCGGCTATTCGATCGATGCTGCACATGAAGGCAAGGGCCTGATGTTCGAGGCGCTGTCGGCGGCGATTGCCTGGATGTTCAATGACGTCGGCCTGCATCGCATCATGGCCAATCATCTGCCGCACAATGCGCGCAGTGAGAGCGTGCTGCGCCGCCTCGGATTCGAACGCGAAGGTTATGCGAGGTCCTATCTGCTGATCGATGGCGTGTGGCAGGACCACGTACTGAATTCACTCATCAATCCTGCCCAGCCCTGACGCAAGCCTTCAGCCGACTTTCCGCTCGATCAGCTCGATCTTGTAACCATCCGGATCCTGGACGAAGGCAATCACGGTCGAGCCGCCTTTCACCGGCCCCGGCTCGCGCGTGACGTTTCCGCCCGCCGCTTTCACCTGTTCGCAGGTACGGTAGACATCCGGCACGCCGATCGCGATATGGCCATACGCTGTGCCGAGATCGTACTTGTCCACGCCGTAGTTGTAAGTCAGCTCCAGTTCCGCGTGCTCGGGATTGGTGCCGTAGCCGACGAAGGCGAGCGTGTATTGCTGCTCGGGACGGTCGGTGGTGCGCAGCAGGTTCATGCCGAGCAGCTTGGTGTAGAAATCGATAGAGCGCTGCAGGTCGCCCACGCGCAGCATGGTGTGAAGAATACGCATTGTGTACTCCGGTTGAGTGGTATTTAGAATGCCGGCAACAGATCAGGGCCGCTGTCGCGCAGCGCACGCTTGGCCGCCTCGAACTCTGGAAAGATCGATTGTACGGTTGCCCAGAAGCGGGGACTGTGATTCATCTCACGCAGGTGCGACAGCTCATGCGCAATCACGTAATCGATCAGCGGCAGTGCAAAATGCACCAGCCTCCAGTTGAGGCGAATCTTGCCATCCGCCGTACAGGAGCCCCATTGCGTCGTTGCCGAAGACAGTGCAAAGGAATGATAGGCCACGCCGAGTTTTTCTGCATACAGCGGCAGGCGTTCGGCGAAGATGCCCTTTGCTTGCAGTTGCAGCCAGCCTTGCACGCGATCCTTCAATTGTTGTTCCGTCGCGTCCGGCGGCAGGCAGACGGTCAGCTCGCGCGTGTCGCCGTCAAAAGCAATGCCTGCGGATTGCGCAGCAAGAATGCGCAATGTCAGGTCCGCGCCAAGGTAGGGCAGCGATGCGCCGTCGGTCCATTGCAATTGCGGCTGCAAGCGGCGCGCTGAACGCTCTCGGCGCTCGTTGAGTTTGCTGAAGATCCAGCGCTGCTTCTCGACGATCGCATTTTCGATTTCAGCGATGGTCACCCATTTGGGCGCAGTGATACGCAGGCCGTCGTCATCGATCAGGAAGCCGATCGAGCGGCGCTTGGAGCGTTGAAGGCGGTATTCGAGAATGTGTTCGCGCACCTGCAACCGGCGCTTGTTTGCCGACGACGATTGCGACGTCGGCATGCCGGGTGAAGGCGGCAGCAGTTCCAGCGGTTCGCGCGCCGGCTGGAAGGTGGAACCGGGATTCTGTTTCGGAGCGGGTTGATCTACCGTCGGTTGCGTCGCGATTTCCGAAGAAAAAAAGTCGAGCTGCAGCGAGAGCTGTTGTTGGTCAGGCGGAGTCTGGCGACGCAGCTTCAAGGGAATGGATGGAGTTGTCGATTGAATAAATGCCGGGCGAGGAAATCACGCGCATCTCCGATTCTATCCAATTTTCAACTTGTTGCATTAACTCACTTGGAGTCTTTCCTTCCGAAGGAATCGGCTTGCCGATCGACACCGTGATCAGGCCAGGCTTCTTGATGAAGGAATTCTTCGGCCAGCATTCGCCGGAATTGAGGGCGATCGGGATCACCGGAACATTGGTCTCGATCGCCAGGCGCGTTCCACCGGACTTGTATTTACCCTTTTTGCCGACATGGATGCGCGTGCCTTCCGGGAACATGATGATCCACTTGCCGGAAGCGAGGCGTTGCCTGCCATGCCTTACCACTTCGGCGAATGCATCCTTGGTCTTGCTGCGGTCGATCGGAATCATGCGCAGCAGCGCGATGCCCCAGCCGAAGAAGGGAATGTAGAGCAATTCCTTCTTGAAGACGTACACCAGCGGACGCGGCATGGCGTAGTAGAGGAAGATGGTTTCCCATGCCGACTGGTGTTTGGACAGCAGCACTGCCGGCGCATCGGGCAGATTCTCCCGGCCCTTTACTTCGTAACGCACACCGCATATCACGCGCAATGCGCCGATCACGAAGCGGTTCCACAGGCCGGTGAGGAAATAACGCTTGTTGTAGGGCAGCGGTGCGAACAGGAAGCAAAGCGGCGCCCACACCACGGTTGCGACGATCATCAGCAGCACGAAGACGAGCGAACGCAGGAACAGTATCAGGCTAGACATCGAATCTCCAGAGTGAGGCATTCAACCGGCATCGCTGCATCAAGCGGCAGCCGGCACTTCCTTTTCGGTTTTGAGCAGGTGGTCGACCGCAGCGGCAAGGTCGGCGTGAACGGTGGTGCCTGGCGGCAGGCCGCCTTTCGCCAGCGTCTTTTCGCCCTTGCCGGTGCGCACGAGGAAAGGCGTGCAGCCGCACACGAATCCTGCCTGCAGGTCGCGCAGCGAATCGCCGACGCAGGGCACGCCTTTCAGGCTTGTATCGAAACGCTTGGCGATTTCCTGCAGCATGCCCGGCTTCGGTTTGCGGCAGTCGCAGTTGTCGTCGGCCGCATGCGGGCAGAAGAATAGCGCGTCGATGTCCGCGCCAACCTGCTGCGCGGCGGCGTGCATCTTCTTGTGGATCGCATTCAGCGTGAAGATGGAAAACAGCCCGCGTGCCACGCCGGATTGGTTGGACGCCACAACGACGCGATAGCCCGCCTGGTTCAGCCGAGCAATCGCTTCGAGCGAACCCGGAATCGGAATCCACTCTTCAGGCGATTTGATGAACGCATCCGAGTCGTGATTGATGACTCCGTCGCGATCGAGGATGATCAGTTTCATCGACTTATGCTGCCAGCTTGGAAATGTCCGCGACGCGATTCATCATGCCGTGCAGCTCGGAAAGCAGCGCGATGCGGTTGTTGCGCAGCTTCTCGTCCTCAGCCATCACCATGACATCGTTGAAGAAGGTGTCGACGCTGTCGCGCAACGCGGCCATCGCCTTCAGCGTGCCGGTGAAATCGCCGCTCGCGAAAGCGGCATCGACTTCAGGTTTGGCGCGCTGCATCGACGCGTACAGAGTTTCTTCCGCGGCTTCTTTCAGCAGGCCCTTGTCGACTGTTCCGGCAGCGCCTTCGGCTTTCTTCAGGATGTTGGAAATACGCTTGTTGGCTGCAGCGAGCGACTCGGCCTCGGCCATGACGGCAAACGCATGCACTGCGTCGAGACGCTCGATGATGTTGTCGAGGCGGTCCGGGTTTTGCGCAACGACGGCTTCGATTTCATTCGGCGTGTAGCCGCGGTCGCGCAGCAGGCCGCGCAGGCGGTCCAGCATGAAGGCAAAAATCTCGCTAGTCGATTCTTTGAAATTTGCATTGCCGGCAAACAGTTGCGCGGCATCCTGCAGCAGCGCGTGCAGCGACAGCGGCAGGCGCTTTTCGACCAGCATGCGCAGTACGCCCAATGCATGGCGGCGCAAGGCGAACGGATCCTTCTCGCCGGTGGGTTGCAGGCCGATGCCCCAGATGCCGACCAGTGTTTCGAGCTTGTCCGCCAGCGCGACCACGGTACCGGTGCGCGTCGAAGGCAGGGCGTCGCCGGCGAAGCGCGGCTGGTAATGCTCTGAGGCTGCCAACGCCACTTCTTCCGGTTCGCCGTCGTGACGGGCGTAATAGGTGCCC
>DASVLM010000211.1:0-5780 GCA_036384875.1 Noviherbaspirillum sp. | reverse complement strand
GATGAAGAGTTGCGCTGTGTCGGAATACCGTTGTCCTTTCACGCGCGCATAGCCGAGGCGCGCCTGCTGGTAGAGGCGTTGCGATTCCAGCAGTTGCAACAGGCTCGCTTGCCCTGCCTGGTAGCTGTCCTGTGTCAGGGCCAATGCTGCTTGTGCTGTCTGCAGCGCCTTCGATTGCGCCTGCAGCTGTGCGGCATCGTGCGAGAGCGCATCGAGCACGTCCGCCACACGCCCGAATACCTGCAGCAGTGCCTGCCGGTAAGTGCCGAGTTGCGCTGCATAGGCTTCGATCGCGGCATCGCGTTGCGCTGCCAGCGCACGGCCGTTGAAGACGGGTGCGGCGAGGCCGGCGGCGATGCTCCAGAGATTGTTGTCGCCGCCGAACAGCCCGCCTGCGGTGCCGGCGGTTGCCGTCCAGTTTGCGCTCAGGGTGATGCTGGGGTAAAGCTGCACGGTGGCGATGCCGATGGCGGCATTCGCCGCATGCAATTGCGCCTCGGCCGCAAGAATGTCGGGATGGCGCCGCACCAACCGGGACGGCAGCGTCAATGGCAATTCCTGCGGCAAGGCGAACTTTGCCAAGTCGAATTCCGGTGGCGACCATTCCGCAGGCATGGTTCCCGCCAGCACCGCAAGGGCATGCCGCGCAACGCTCGCCTGCTGCTCCAGCGGTGGCAGCAGCGCGCGGTCGCTGGCGAGCTGGCTTTCGGCCGTCAGCACATCGAGCTGCGCCGATTTGCCGGCCGTTGCCGATACTTGCACCAGTTCGAGATTACGCCGGTCAACGCCAATGATGTCGCGCACGGCGGCGATCTGTTCAATGCTTGTCGCCAGTGCAATGGATTGCAGCACGGTGTTGCCTGTCAGTGTCAGGCGTGCTGCCTGCCATTGTGCCTGCTGGTATTCGGCGATCGCTTGCGCCTGTTCGATGCGGCGCCGGATGCCGCCGGCTGCATCCGTATCGAAGGTGGCCGACGGCCCGAGCGCGAACTGGTTGCCGGCCGAGCCGGAAATGCCGCCGCGCGTGCCGTTGGCGCGCGTTGCCGAAGCGGTGATGTCGATTTGCGGATAAGCGCTGCCGCGTGCCGCGGCAAGCAATGCCAGGGCTTGCGCCGCCGTGGCACGCGCTGCCTCCAGCGTCGGGCTGGCGTCGAGCGCCTGCACCACCAGGGTATCCAGCGCCGGCGAACCGAAGGCCTGCCACCAGCGCTCCGGCACCTCTGTGCCTTGGCGTATGAACTGGCCCGCCGCTCCTGTTTCGTCCGGCACGGTTGCGGGGTCCGAGGGCGTGTAATGCGACATGGCGGGCGCGGGCGGACGCACGAAATCCGGACCCGCCGCGCAGCCAGCCAGCGCAAGCAAAGCGCCGAACGTGAAGCCGCATTGGAGCCCGCGCTTATTCATACCGCAACGCCTCGATGGGGTTGAGCCGGGCTGCTTTGCGCGCCGGGTAGTACCCGAAAAATATCCCGACCGCCGCCGAAAACACAAAGCCGCCGATCATCGCCCCCGGTGAGACGACGGTCGGCCACTTGGCGACGGCAGCAATGATTTCCGTGGCAATCGTGCCGGCCGCGATGCCCGCCGCGCCGCCGACCACGCTCATGAAGACGGCCTCGGCCAGGAATTGCAGCAACACGTGGCTGCGGTGCGCGCCGATCGCCATGCGCAGGCCGACTTCGCGCGTGCGCTCGGTGACCGACACCAGCAGGATATTCATGATGCCGATGCCGCCGACCAGCAGCGAGATCGATGCCACCACCGCCAGCAACGCCGCCATGATGCGGCTGCTGCCTTCGGCGGTGTCGGCGATCTGGCTCAGGTTGCGCACATTGAAATCAGCCGTGTCTCCCTGCCGGATACGATGCCGCCGGCTCAGTGTTGCCGTGACTTCGTCGATGGCGGCGTGCACTTGCGCCGCACTGGCAGCCTGCACATAGATCTGGTTGACGTAGCCGGTGAGCCGCGCCTGCAAGCCGAACGGGTTCGGCGCCTGCGGGTAGGCAGAATTCGCAGCGCTCTGCTGGCTGGGCGTGGCGACGCCGAGCACCTTGCGCTCGGCGGTACCGAAAGGAATCATCACTACGTCGTCCTGGTCCTGGCCGTAGGCGGTTTGCCCCTTCGCGGCATACAGGCCGGCCACGCGCAGCGGAATGCCGCGTACCAGGATAGTGGCGCCGACCGGGCTTTCATCGGGTGCGAAGAGCTGCCGGCGTACGGTGTCGCCAATGACCACGACAAGTGCGGCGCCATGGTCGTCGTCGTCCGACAACATCCTGCCTTCGGCGATGCGCCAGTTGGTGGCGACCGGATAACTTGAGGTCACGCCCTGGATTACGGTGGTCCAGTTCTGGTCGCGGTATTGCACCTGCCCGGTCTGGCGGATCAGGTAGCTCACTGCGGCAACCGAGGTGTCTTCACGCCGGATGGCGTCGGCGTCGGCCGCGGTCAAGGTCGACGCGCTGCCGAAACCGGCGCGCACACCGCCGCTGGTGGTCGCGCCCGGCACCACGACGAACAGGTTGGTGCCGAGGCTTTCGATCTGCTTGCGCACCGCCTCGTTCGCCCCCTGCCCCACCGCGATCATCGCGATCAGTGCGGCCACGCCGATGAACACGCCAAGCATGGTCAGCACCGAGCGTGTCTTGTTGCGCTTGAGCGCCTGAGCCGCTGCGGTCAGGATCATCATGGCGAAAGACCATGAATGTACGGCGTGCCCGTCGGTGGCTGGCTTTGCCGGCGATGCGGGCGGAGCGCTGACGGAAAGCGGAAGTGCTTCGGCGCGCGGCATATTGCGTTCGTCGGAAATGATGGTGCCGTCTCGCATCGTCACGGTCCGCTGCGCATAGGCGGCGATGTCCGGCTCATGCGTGACGACCACGATGGTGACGCCCTGCTCGCGATTCAGATGCACCAGTGTTTCCATGATCTCGTGCGAGGTGCGTGAATCGAGGTTGCCGGTCGGCTCATCGGCCAGCAGGACGCCGGGCGAATTGATGAGGGCGCGCGCAATCGCCACCCTCTGTTGCTGGCCGCCGGAAAGCTGCGCGGGTGTGTTGTTCTCCCGATCGCGCAAGCCGAGCAGGGCCAGCACGGCGCGCGCGCGATCCGTGCGTTGCGCGCCCTCGGCGCCGCTGCTGCGCGCATAGAAAAGCGGCAACGCAACGTTTTCGATGGCGCTGGTGCGCGCCAGCAGATTGAAGCTCTGAAAGACGAAGCCGAGGCGCTCGCTGCGGATATCCGCCAGCTCCGGTTCGCTCAGTTTGGCGACATCGGTTCCTTCGAAAAAATAAGTGCCGCTGCTGGGCAAGTCCAGGCAGCCGATGATGGCCATCAACGTGGATTTGCCGGAACCGGAGGACCCCATGATGGCAACGAATTCTCCGCGTTCTATTGTCAGGCTCACGCCGCGCAAGGCGTGGACATCGACATCGCCGACGCGGTAGGTGCGCGTGAGGTTGCGGACCTCGATGCAGATGTTGCCCATGGCGTTATCGCCGCAACGGCGTCATGCCGGCCGGCGCCGTTTGGTTGCGCGGTGTAGCGGAAGCGGCGGCGCTCTCCGACACGATGACCGCATCGCCTTCATGCAGGTCGCCCCCGGTGATTTCCGCGTAGGCATCGTCGTCGAGACCCACCGTCACCGGAACGCGGCGCGGCCTGCCGTCGGCGAGTATCCATACGTGCTGCGAACGCTCTGCGCTCGGCGCACTGTTGGCGGCGGTTCCGGAAGTGCGGCTTTGCTGCGGTACGGGCCGGGCAGTTTGCCGCGCGGTTGGCCGGTAGCGCAGCGACTGGTCGGGCACGCGCAGCACGTTGTCCACGCGCTTGGTCACGATGCGGATCGATGCCGTCATGCCAGGCTTGAGCGCGAGGTCTGTATTGGCGACGCTGACCACCACGTCGTAGGTCACGACGTTCTGGACCGTCTGCGGCGCCTGGCGTATCTGCTGCACGCGGCCGGAGAACTGGCGGTCGGGATAGGACGATACGGTGAAGACTGCGTCGTTGCCGACTCCGACGCGTCCGATGTCCGACTCGCTGACATTGGTGTCGACCTGCATCTTGGTCAGGTCTGTTGCGATGAGGAAGAGCGTCGGCGTCTGGAAACTTGCGGCAACCGTCTGCCCCTGCGTCACGTTGCGCGACACTACCGTGCCGTTGACCGGCGAAACGATGTCGGTATAGCCGAGATTGATGCGCGCGGCCTTCCACTGCGCCTCGCGTTGCGCCACGGTCGCCTGGTCGAGCGCCAGTTGTGCCGTGGCCTGCTTGTAGACATTGCGCGACGTGTCGGCGGTTTCCTGCGACACGATGCCGCGCTGGAGCAGGCCTGCGTTGCGCTCATCGATCAGCTTTGCGTAGTCGAGGTTTGCCCGGTCTTTTTCAAGCTGGGCGCGTGCGGTGGCAAGTTCCGCCGCATCCTGGTCCACCACGGTCTGGTAAGGGCGCGGATCGATTTTTGCGCAGAGTTGCCCGGCCTTGACCTCGGTGTTGAAGTCGCACAGGATGGTCTGGATCACGCCGGACACGTATGTGCCGACCTGGATCGTTGTCACCGGGTTGACCGTACCGCTGGAAATCACGGCTTGCGCAACCGTCCCCCGGGAAGCGGGGACGGTTGAATACTGCGGCGCGGCTTCCGTCTCGCGATGCCAGAAGTACACGCCGACTGCCACCAGCACAATCACGGCCAGGACGACGAGCAACATGTTCCTTCCCAGCGCCTTGGCGGCCGGTGCGCGTTGTTTCTGCTCCTGCGTGCCCGGGATGGGGCCAGGGGTTCCGCTGGAGACTCGTGCGGTTGAATCGCGGTTCACTCTCTGCGTTGCCTTTCCTTGTGCACCAGCACCGGCACCTTGCTCGCCTGCAGCACCTTCAGTGTTTCGCTGCCAAGCAATTTTTCGCCGTCGCCAGACCAGCCGTGCGAAGCCATGTAGATCAGGTCGCAGCGCATCTGCACCGCCGTTTTCACGATGCCTTCGCTCGGTTCCTTTTCATGCACGACCTTGCACACGCAAGGCACGCCTTCGGCCATGGCGTCGTTGCTGATGAATGAAAGGTAATCGTCGGCCAGCTTTTCATACACTGCTTTCTGCCGCTCGGCATAGTGCGAATCGTGGTGCATCCATGCCTCCAGCAGGTCTTCGCGCACCAGTGGAATGACGTGCACGCCGACCACCGTCGCGCCGGTATTCCGCGCCAGCTGCATGCACGCCTTGACGGCATCTTTAGACAACTCCGATCCATCGGTAGGCAGCAGGATGTGCTTGTACATGATCGTTCTCCGGGTCAGTTCAACAACTCGATTGCCCTACTCTTCATTGAATCCCCAGCGCGCGCGGTCGGCACTGCGCATCGATTGCTCGCGTTCGGTGGATTGCCGCGCCAGATCATGCAGGGCCGGCGCAATCGCCGGTTCGAACGGCGGCGCTGCGTCCAGCGCGCGCAACGGCGCCGGCAGCGTCGCCAATTGTGAACGCGCATACTCGCGCACCACATGCAGCGAAGGAAGCGGCCGCACCGCCACGCCGCCGCGCATCACGGGCTGCAACAAGGGTTCGCCCGGCTGCACGTCGCCTTGCACGGTCATGGTGTCGGCAGTGATCGTGCCGTGCGCATCGTAGCGGCGGAACACCTGCTTGCGTCCCGGCCACGTTGCCTTGCCGGCGGAACGCTTGCGGCGCGCTTGTCCGGCGTATTCCACCAGCTTGTAGGCGCAGTCGAGGTAAGGCGCATCACTCGATGTATTCATGCGCGTGCCGACGCCGAAGCCGTCG
>DASVLM010000210.1:0-3271 GCA_036384875.1 Noviherbaspirillum sp. | reverse complement strand
GTGGTCGGCGTCATGGCCATCATGCAGACGGCGGGCGTCAACCTTAGCGCGTTCAGCGTGCTGGCTGGCGCGGTCGGAGTCGGTGTCGGCTTCGGCCTGCAGAATATCGTGAGCAATTTCATCAGCGGCCTGATCGTCATGTTCGAACGACCGGTGAAAATCGGCGATCGTGTCGAACTGAGCGGCGTACAAGGCAACGTGATCCGCATCGGCGCACGTGCAACGCAGATCGTGACGCCGGACGGCAGTGTGGTATTCATGCCGAACCAGAAGTTCATTACCGATCCGGTGAAGAACTGGGCGGCGAATGCGGAATACACGCCGCTGGTGCTCTCAGTCAGTACCGACAAGGCCGGCAACCTGCGCCAGGCGGCGGCAGTGCTCGGCGACACCGTGAATTCTCATCCGAGCGTCATGGACCATCCACCCGCGCGCGTCTGGCTCACCGGCATCTCAGGCAATGCAAGCTTCCAGATACTCGCATGGGTGAAGGGCGATGCTGCCGAGCGGACGAAGATCGCGCACGAACTTTACCTGCGCATCGCCGAGAGCCTTTCTGCTGACGGCATCAAACTGGCCTGAAGCAATGCAGTTCCGCAATCGCCAGGCCAGCAAAAATCCATCCTTACTTTTGCGGCACGATCGTGATGCGTTCGCCGTCCGTAATCACGTATACCGGCTCCCCTACCGTGTAGCCTGTCGAAGGATGTTCGATCACATACCGGCCCTCCTTGCCGTCGTTAAACTTGACGGTAATGAGCGAAGGCCCACCGCTGGCCGTGGTGACGACAGCACCGCCGCTGCCCGAGCTGGACTGTACCGCCGTCTGGTCGACCACAGCGGTCGCTTCGACTGCAGTCACTGTCGCGCTTTGCGCGGCTCCCTGCGCGGAAGCAACTGCCGGCGTTGACGGCTGCGAAGCGCAACCGGCGAGTGCAGCGACTCCAAAGACGCAAATGGCGAGCGATTTGATTGCTGCAGAATTCATGATGTTCTCCTTTTTAGATCGGCCTACAATGAGTTGACTGCTGTCAATGACGCTTTTTCAAAAGCAAACGTGTGACTTCAACAACGTCGCGGAGTTCATCACAGTAACGAATGGCTTGTTCCAAAGCCAATCCCAATGCCGGAAGAAAAAAATAGAAGTTGCCAGCATTCAACGCACCAGCCGGCGCACACTATTGGTGTTTCGTACCTTGAATTTCCGGACCGCACTCTGGAGCCAGCTCAGTCCTGAAAATCATTTTCCAACAAGACCTTCCACCATCCCCCCGTCACCAACCACGGCTTTCATGCAACGCGTCGAGGGCGACAGCAGCATGACCAGCTATACCCCCCACATCTCCGGCCGCCTGCGCATCCAGTATCCGCGACTGAAGAACAACCCCGCACGTGCTCGCGAACACCGCGGCACAAACGCCGACGCCGGCGCCACTATCCGGGAGTCGGCATCAAACAAAGTCGCATTTTCCATAGGCATCTCCTTCGAGAAGCGAATACGGCGGAAGGATTGCTATCCATTTCTGCACTTGCTCCGCTACCCAGCCCGCATCATCAAACGGCAAGTCATGCCCGGCGTCAGGATGAATGGCCACAGGCACTTGCCATTCCTGTGCAAGGCGCAGCGAGCATGCCGGGTCCACCAGTTTGTCCTGACGGCTGACCAGTACCAGCATCGGAACCTGCGGAGCCTGCACCGGCGCATGGAAGCGTGCCGCCGCAATCAACTGCCGCAGTGCATTCATTCGCGACACCGGATATTCCTCGCGATATTGCGCCCATGCCGCAATTGCGATTGCGTGCAGATCCAGTCGGTTGCTCGTGAGGCGCAACACCTGCTGCTCGAATGCAAGCGGATTGTTGCGTTGGAAGGCCAGCGCCAGCAAGGCAGGATAATTGCGCCATGCAAGTCGCCGGTAAAAGGGACTGAAGGGCCGCATGCTGGTATTCATCAACACGCATGCATGCAACTCATCGGGATAGCGGCGCGCCCATTCGACAGCGACCATCGCGCCGAGCGACAGCGCAAGCAAGTGATAAGGCGGCATGAAGCCGCTTGCGCGCAGGCTCGCTCGACAATGCTCCACCATGTCGCCAATCCGCAGCGGGCTGCGGCGACGATACAGGACACCGTTGCCGGGAAGATCGGGCATCATCAATTCCGCGTCCGGCATGGCGCGCCGGAACACTTCGGGAAATTCCCCCCAGTGCCGGCTCTCGCGCATCAAGCCGCGCAACAGTATCCATCGGCTCATCGCGGCGCCCTGCCGTACCAGCGTGCGAATGCGCGTGCCTGCTGTTCGTTTCGATGGCTGCCCTGCGGCACCCAATGCCGATGCGCGCCGGCAGCCAGCGAAAGGAATTCGAGCCATACAAGATGTCGCCGCAGCACACGCTGCAAGCGATGTAGCGGCAAGGGGTTGAACAAGCCGCCGCGAGTGAGCAACTGCAGGGGATTCTTCTTGACCCAGCTCCATGAACCCATTTCCAGCGTCAGCGGCAGGAAGACGCGTTCATCGTCCTCCACCGCCTTCAGATACAGGTGGTCCCACAAGTCGCCGTGCGTCAGGTATTGCCGGCTCTGCGGTTCGAACAGATAGTTGTGATGAGGATACGACTGGCTGAACAAATCCAGCAAGGCAAAGACTTCCGGCAAGTGGGGAATGGGCGCGGTGCTGTGCGCATAGGGAAACCAGATACGGTCGCGCAGGCCGAAGCCGGAATGGCAATCCAGCGCAATGCTGAAGGGACGGCTCTGCAGTTCCTCGTGCACGACGCGGCAAACCGCTTCGTTTTCCGCTTCCATCGGCTGCCCCGCCCTGCCGCGATACCACGGCAGCCGAGCGCTGTAGCGATGGCCGCCCACCAGCAACGGCACCTTCTCCTTCGACTCCACCGGCGCATTGCGCATCAGGTCAATGCCGCTGGCATTGCAGCGCGTGCTGCGCCACATGCCTGCCGGGTTGATGATGGGCATGAACACGAAGCGCACCATCGTCAACTGCTCGCGCAACCGCAAGTCCCAGCGCAGGCGCGTGAGCAGGCTGTTCATGAACGCCAGCAAGACTTGGGTGCCGATGCGTTCCAAGCCGTGCACGCCGCCGAAGAAGCCGATCGCCGGCACTTCCCTGCTGTCGTTGCCAAAGGAAACAGCGTACACCGGAAACGTCTTTCCGCTCCCGGCAGCAATGTCGCACATCACGCGCACCGAGAGCTGCTCGCGGTGCGCAGCGATGATGCGCTCCAGCGCCAGCATTTCGGGCAAGTCGCT
>DASVLM010000209.1:0-11410 GCA_036384875.1 Noviherbaspirillum sp. | reverse complement strand
TGCCGCGCGCGCCACGTTGGCGCCAGCTTTCGGATCGGTCCAGTGCGAGGCATGCAAGCCATGTTCGATGGAGAGTTGCATCAGGCGGTGATACGCCGGATGGAAGCGCACTTCATCCACCCGGCGGCCATACCGGTCGTGAGTATGGAGAACAGGCTTGTTCTCGTTGGCCTGGAAGCCGAGTTCGATCAGTTCGCGCGAGCCGGTGAGCGCGCCGAAAGCACGCAACTCCCCCTCGGCCCAGGCCGCGCCTTCGCGTTGCACTGCTTCTTGCAAGGCGCGGTCTTCGGCATACAGGTTGTAGTCCTGCAAGGGCTGTGGCTGGTTCCTGACTTCATGCGTTTCCGCCAGAAAGCGGGGATCGATTCCGGTATCGGGCATCGTTGGCTCCATTCATGCTTGCAGGCACTGTCGAGTGTTGCCTACAATGGTGTGAATTATGATTCACTTCTTTGAGTCGCAGTTAATCATGCCGGTTTGAGGCTGTCAAGCGGCGGCTTGCCGGGTCTTGTGGCGAGCACTTATACTGCGCCGCAACTTTCGAACAAGGACTCCAACAATGGCATACCGCCCCACCGAAAAAACCGAAGCACGCAAGGCCGAGCTGAGGCAGCGCATCGTCGATGCCGCCATGGCGCAGGTTGCCGGCGGCGGTTTCGGCGCGGTGACGATGGCTGTAGTAGCCGAGCAGGCCGGCATTGCCACCGGCGCTGTCTACAAGCATTTCGACTCGAAGGCGGAGCTGTGCGCGGAAATCTTCCGGCGCGCCACAGAAAAGGAAGTGGCAGTGGTGAGGGAAATGGCTACGGGCGCGGGAACGCCTTCGCAGCGCCTGCTAAAGGCAATCGAAGCCTTCGCGGCGCGCGCCATTCGCGGTCGCCGGCTGGCTTACGCACTGATTGCCGAACCGGTGGATGCGCTCGTGGATGCGGAGCGCCTGCGTTACCGGCATGAATACGCCGAGGTCTTCCGGCAGCTGGTGGAGGACGGCATCCGGAGCGGGGATTTTCCGGCGCAACTGGCTTCGGTATCCGCCGCCGCGGTGGTCGGCGTCATCTCAGAAGCGCTGATCGGCCCGCTTACCTGGCAAAACGGGGAAGAGCCGGCCATCGAAAAGACGGCGCTCATTCGCGCGATCCAGGCCTTTTGCCTGCGCGCGGTTACGGGTGAAGACCCAGGCCTTTAAGTTGACTCGGCAGCAAGGAAAGATGTGATTTAATGTGCGGTCACATTTCCGCTGCCACAACATGCATCGCCTGCCATTCCTTGGAATCCTTCCCGCACTGTTGATCTCAACGTATGCCGTTGCCGGTGGCGTCCAGTCATCCGATCAAGCCGTACAGCAGATTGTGGTGGAGGGCAGCAGGGACAACGGTATCGGCGTCGCGGATTCCGCTACCCAAGGCACGGTGACGGCGAAGCAACTGGAAAACCGCCCGCTGCTGCGCACAGGCGAACTGCTCGAAACCGTGCCCGGCGTCATCGTCACGCAGCATTCCGGCGACGGCAAGGCCAATCAGTACTTCGCGCGCGGCTTCAACCTCGACCATGGCACGGACTTCCGCACCACTGTCCTCGGCATGCCGGTGAACATGCCGACCAATGCGCATGGCCAAGGCTATTCGGACCTGAATTTCGTCATTCCCGAACTGGTAAAAACAATCCAGTACAAGAAGGGCACTTATTACGCCGAGGAAGGCGACTTCTCCGCGGCCGGCGCGGCGGTCATCGATTATTTCCGCACGCTGGACCAGGGCCTGCTGTCCGTCGACCTGGGGCAGAACGGCTATCGCCGCACAGTCGTCGCCAATTCCACCGCAATGGGGCCGGGCGACCTGCTCTATGCAATCGAAGGCGCCGGCAACGACGGCCCCTGGACCAACCCGGAAAACTACAAGCGCTTCAACGGCGTGCTGTCCTACAGCTGGAAGGCCGGCAGCGACGCATTCCGCGTCGCTGCGATGGCGATGCAATCGACCTGGAACTCAACCGACCAGATACCGCAGCGCGCAATCAATTCCGGCCTCGTGGATCGCTTCGGCGCGATCGATCCGACTGACGGCGGCGATACCGCGCGCTACAGCCTTTCCGCCGAGTGGACGCGACGGCACGACGACGGCATCACCCGAGCCAATGCCTATTTCGTGAAATCGCGCCTCAACCTGTTCAGCAATTTCACCTATGCACTGGACGATCCGATTAATGGTGACCAGTTCCAGCAATCCGAGCAGCGCCGCATTGCCGGCTTCAACACCGACCGCACTTTCTTCCATAACCTCGGCCGCTTCGAAGCCGAAACCACGGCAGGGCTGCAATTCCGGCAGGACATGCTCTCTCCGGTCGCGCTGTACGCGACTGCCGCGCGCCAGCGCGTCACGACCACACGCGAAGACGACGTGACCGAACGCTCCACCACCCTCTTCGTTACCAACACCACTCGATGGCTGCCATGGCTCCGCACGGTCGCCGGCTTGCGTTCGGATTGGTACGATTTCGACGTGACAAGCAGTAACCCGGCGAACTCGGGCAAGGTCAACGCTTCCGTCCTCAGCCCGAAGTTTTCATCGATCTTCAGCGTGAGCAAGAACGCAGAGTTCTACCTTAACTGGGGCAAGGGCTTCCATAGCAACGATGCGCGCGGAATCACAACCAAGGTCGATCCGAAGACAGGCGTGACGGTGGACGCCGACGGCAATCCCGTCGTCCCGGCATCGCGGCTGGTAAAAGCCATCGGCAAGGAAGCGGGATTGCGCCTGACCGGCCTGGTGCCGGGCCTGCAGACGTCACTCTCCGTATGGCAGCTGGATCTTGCTTCCGAACTGGTGTTCTCCGGCGATGCGGGGACTACCGAAGCAAGCCGGCCCAGCCATCGCAACGGCATCGAAATTGCCAATTACTATGTACCGGCCAGCGGCTGGATCATCGACGCCGACCTCGCGTGGTCGCGCGCACGTTTTACCGACAACGATCCGGCCGGACCTTACATTCCAGGCGCCATCGACCGCACCGCGTCGGTCGGCATCTCGGGAGAGCGGGGAAAATGGTCGGGCGGATTGCGTGTGCGCTACTTCGGCGGACGCGCCTTGGTGGAAGACAATTCGGTGCGTTCGTCGTCATCAATGCTGGTGAATGCAAAGCTGGGTTATGCAATCACGAAAGATGTGAAGCTTACGGTGGATGTGCTCAACCTGCTGAACCGGCAGGTGAGCGACATCGATTATTTCTACCAGTCACGCCTGCCGGGCGAGGCTGTGCCTGTCAACGACATCCACACGCATCCCGCCGAACCGCGCACGATGCGTGTCGGTGTCGTCATGAGGTTCTGAGCGCATTACTGCATCAGAAAAATTTACCGGGACTTGCGTAATTTCAGGCAGTCTTTTCTACATGCGACGGAACATTCGCATGATCAGCACCAGCACGACCGCACCTATCGTGGCGACAATGATGCTGCCCAGCGTTCCACCGCCGGACGACACTCCGAACGAACGGAACAGGAAGCCGCCGATATAGGACCCGACCACGCCGATCACGATATCCATCAGGATGCCGCGTCCGCTGCCGCCCGTGATCACGCTTGCGAGCCAGCCGGCGATAAGACCGATCAACAGGAACCACAAGAGACTCATATGTCCTCCGGAATGTTATTGAACACGTGGGAGGAACAGCAAGGCTCATGCCAATGCATCGAGCGTGTTTGCGTACGGGAACACGCCGTCCGCAAGGCCTGCGGCGCGCGTGCATTTCGATGACGTTCCGACACAAGTATGAGATCATCGTGCACCATCGATACGGCCTGTGCGCGAACCGTTTTTCCCTCTGCAGAGAGTAGTTTGCTACACCAGGTCGATGTAACTGAAACCCCTCATTGTTCCCGCGAGCGACTGCATGCCTGCTACCACTACGACTGCACAAGACCTTCCCCTGGACATGATCATCTTCGGCGGCGCCGGCGACCTCGCCATGCGCAAGCTGCTGCCTGCGTTGTACATGGCGCACATGCACGGCAACCTGCCATCTTCCACGCGCATCATCGCCTCAGGCCGGCAGGCTTACAGCCGTGGCGACTACATCGCCTTTGTGGAGTCCAATTCCCGGCCTTTCATCAGCGAATCGAATTTCGACGCTGCCGCATGGACCGGATTTCTTGCCCTGCTGGAATATGCAGCGCTGGACGTGCAGAACGACCCGGACTTCAATGCGCTGGCCAGGCTTTCGCGCCCCGGCGCGGAACGCGTGTTCTACCTCGCCACGGCGCCGGCACTCTTCACCACCATTTGCGACAAGCTTTCCGCCAGCGGACTGGTTGACGACAATGCCCGCGTCGTTCTCGAAAAGCCGCTTGGCCGCGACCTTGCGTCCGCCGTCGAGATCAACGAAGCGGTTGGCAAGCATTTCAACGAATCGCAGATCTACCGTATCGACCATTACCTCGGCAAGGAAACGGTGCAGAACCTGATGGTGCTGCGCTTCGGCAATTCCATCCTGGAGCCGCTCTGGCGCGCACCGAATATCTCCAGCGTGCAGATCACCGTGGCCGAAGACGTCGGCGTCGGCAGCCGCGCCGGTTTCTACGACAGCACCGGCGCGATGCGCGACATGGTACAGAACCACCTGCTGCAATTGCTGTGCATCGTTGCGATGGAGCCGCCGGTGTCGCTGTCGCCGGACGCCGTGCGCGATGAAAAGCTGAAGGTGCTGCGTTCGCTGCGCCGCTTCAGCCTCGCCGGTATCGCGCGCGACACGGTGCGCGGCCAGTATGTGCGCGGCGCGGTGGATTCGAAGGAAGTCAAAGGCTATCTCGAAGAGTCGAACGTGCCGGCCGGAAGCAACACCGAAACCTTCGTCGCCCTGCGTACCTATGTGGATACCTGGCGCTGGTCGAAAGTGCCCTTCTTCCTCAGGACCGGCAAGCGCATGCAGCGCCGCTCATCGAAGATCGTCATCGAGTTTGCCAACCCGCCGTTCTCGCTCTTTCCCGATGCGCCGAGCGGCATTGCGAACCGCCTCGTGATCGAGCTGCAGCCGGAAGAAGCGATCCGCCTGCAGGTGATGGCCAAGCAGCCGGGCAGCGGCATGCACATGCGGCAGGTGGACCTCAACCTCGACCTGCAATCCGCCTTCCCGCAACGCCGCGCAGAAGCCTACGAGCGCCTGCTGATCGACGTCGTGCGCGGCCGCCTCACCCACTTCATGCGCCGCGACGAACTGGAAGCCGCATGGGAATGGGTCGAACCGATCATCAACGGCTGGGGCACGCTGGGCGAAAAGCCGCACAACTACACCGCCGGTACCTGGGGACCGCCGGAAGCCACCGCGCTGCTGGCACGCGACGGCTTCACCTGGGTCGAGTGATATTGCGGCTGATATTCCTTTTTCGCATGCGAACCATGCGGCATTAACGTTTGAACCACTGCAGCGCCGGAACTACACTTTTTGCAAGTTCCGGCGCCACGTCACACGCGGCGGCGTCCGAGATTTCCCTTTGGAGCCGACGATGAAAAAATTCTGGAATACACCGCTCGCCATGGTCCTGGCCGGCGGCATGATCATGGGCCTTGCGCTGGGCATGCGCCACGTGCAGGGCCTGTTCCTCATTCCCATGACAAGCGCGCATGGCTGGACGCGCCAGGAGTTCGGCCTTGCCATGGCCTTGCAAAACCTGGCGTGGGGCTTGCTGATGCCCTTCACCGGCATGATCGCCGACAAGTTCGGCGCGGCGAAGGTACTGGCCGGCGGTTGCCTGCTGTATGCGCTGGGCCTCTACTGGATGGCACATTCTTCCACCAGCATCGAACTTCTTCTTTCCTGCGGACTTGCGATCGGTGCAGCGTTGTCGGCCACCTCCTTCGGCACCATCTATGGCGCACTGAGCAAGCTGGTCGCGACCGAGAGGCAGGGCTGGGCGCTCGGCTTCGCGGGAGCCGTCGGCGGTCTCTGCCAGTTCGCCATGGTGCCGACGACGCAGGGACTCATTTCATCGCACGGCTGGCTCTTCGCTCTGGTGGCGATGGCAATTGTGATGGTAGCGGCCACACCGCTTTCAAGCGCACTCATCGTCGATACCTCGACCGTAAGCGGACACAAGCAGCAATCGCTGCAGGAAGCCCTGCGTGAAGCGTTTTCGCACAAGGGCTTCTGGCTGCTCAATTTCGGCTTCATGGCATGCGGCTTCCAGCTTGCCTTCATCGCCGGCCATCTGCCTGCCTATCTGCTCGACAAAGGCATGAACGGCAGGAGCGCGGTCATCGCGCTTTCGGTCATTGCACTGACGAACGTTGCCGGCACCTATTACTCTGGCGTGCTCGGCATGAAATATCGGCGCAAGCATTTGCTTGCCGCAAACTACCTGCTGCGTTCCATTGTCATCACCGCCTTCGTGCTGCTGCCGTTGTCCGAATGGACGCTGTACACCTTCGCCGCGATCATGGGCCTGCTCTGGCTGGGCACTGCGCCGCTGACCAACGGCATGGTGTCGCAGGTATTCGGCGTGAAGTACCTCACCACCCTGTTCGGCTTCGTATTCGTCGGCCACCAGGTCGGCGGCTTCCTGGGATCGTGGCTGGGCGGCGTGGTGTTCGACCTCACGAAATCCTACGACCTGGTGTGGCTGGGTTCCATCGCCATCGGGCTGGTTGCCGCTGCATTGCACTGGCCTATCGATGATCGCCCTGTAATGCGCCTGCGTGCGAGCCTTGCGTGAGGAGAGATGGCAATGAAGCTTGACGCTGCCGCTGCTCCGCTCCTTGCCGTGCTGATGGTCGTCGTTGGCGGTTGGGCCTTCCTGCGCACACTCGATCCCGACGTCCTGCTGGCGATACTTCGGCTGGTGTCGTTCTGCTGACGCGGGTCAGAAGTCGCGGCAAAAGCCTGACGTCGGCAAACCCTAACCGAAGATCGACAGCACTTGCAGGAAGCTTGCTTCCGGCTCCGCGTTCAGCCGTAGCATCTGATTCGTCGCCGGATGGATGAAGGCCATGCCGATACAAGCCAGCATCAGCCGGCCTCGCCCGAACCGCTCCGCGAAATAGCGATTGTGGCGGCCGCGCCCATGATAGGCATCGCCGATGATCGGGTGGCTGATGTGCTTCATGTGGCGCCGTAACTGGTGCCTGCGTCCCGTTTCCGGACGCAGCGCCACCAGGCTGTAGCGGCTGGTCGGATGGCCCTCGATTGCCACCGGAATTTCCGTTGTCGCCAGGCGGCGGTACCGCGTAAGTGCCTCGCGCAACGGTTGCGGTTCAGACTTCAACCGCCTGTCCTCCGGCTCCTCGCGCAGCGGATGATCGATCACACCCTCCTCCGGCGTCCACCCGCGCACCATCGCCAGATAGGTTTTCCCCACTTCCCCCGCCATCATCGCCTTGCCAAGAACACTCGCTGTGTGGGCATCGCGCGCAAACACCAGCAAGCCGGATGTCGGACGATCCAGCCGATGCACCGGGTACACGTGGCCGCCTTCATTCATGGCACGCGCGTATTGCAGGGCAAATTCGGTTTCATGCCGATCGATGGGGCTGCGGTGTACAAGCAATCCCGCCGGCTTGTGGACCACCAGCAGCCACTGGTCGCGATAGACCAGGCCGAGAGGGTTCTTCGCCGGCAAGGATTGAGGATTGAGCAGATCGCTGTGTGACATCAGGGCTTCGTCGATTTCCACCGCGGACATGATGCCGTGCTGGTGTAGCTTGCTTTCCAAATTTACTTTGCAGAACGTTTGATATCCGCAGGTTTCCAGCGCTTCTCTATGGCACCGGAAGCTGCCGCCTTGAGCAGTTTCTGGAAACTCGGGCACTCGGCATGGCTGGGCGCTGGGCAGGCCGCCGCATGCCGCAACCCGCGGCTCATCGCCTTGAGCCGTTTCACAAGCGCATCCAGCTCGTCAGCCTTGGCGGCCAATATCTGCCGGTCGATGCTTGGCTGGCCGTTGGGCAGGAACATGGAGCGTATTTCGTCGAGGGAAAGCCCGGCGGCCTGGCCGAGCGAAATCAACGCCAACTGGTCCAGCACGCCCGGCACAAAACTCCGGCGCAGGCCTTGCCGGCCGACCGAGGTGATCAGCCCCTTCTTTTCGTAGTAACGCAGCGTGGAAGCCGGCACTCCGGCGCGCTTGGCGACTTCGGCAATGTCCATGGAATTACCCCTTGACTTGAAGTTGACTTCAACTTCTATAGTGAACGCAACAACTTCGACAGTCAACCTGAAAGGACGTCATATGACATCGCTGCAAGACTTCGCCAGGATCGCGCTTATCGGTGCGAGTGCGACTGCAATCATGGATCTCTGGCTGACCTTCCTCAAGCGCATGGGCGTCGCGACGCTCAATTTTGCATTCATCGGCCGATGGGTGGGCAATTTGTTTCGTGGCCGGTTTGCGCATGACGCTATCGCGAAGGCGCCGCCGGTTCGAGGCGAACTCATGCTGGGATGGCTGACGCACTATGCGGTGGGGATGGGGTTCGCGGGGCTGCTGGTCGGCATCCGCGGCGTTGGCTGGATAAGCGAACCGTCCTTGTTGCCGGCGGTGCTGACAGGTGTCTGCACTGTCGTGGCTCCGCTCTTTGTGATGCAACCAGCGATGGGGGCTGGGTTTGCTGCATCCAGGACACCAACGCCGTTGAAGAACTGTGTGCGAAGCGTCCTTAATCACACTGTCTTTGGGGTCGGGCTCTACGTTTCTGCTGCCTGTATTGGTCGGGTGGTGTGAGGACGGAGCGTCTTTCAGGCAGGGCTGGCACCGGGGCGGGGCTATTCGGGCGGGGACCAAAGGCAATGCATAAGTTAACAGCCTCTGCCTGACAGGCTTGGGCGGTTGGGAAATTTTTTCCGATGAAGCCGGACACATTGAAATGTTGCAGATGTTCCCCGCCCGAATAGCCCCGCCCCGGCGCCAGCCCTGCCTGAAATTAATTACCTCTTGTAAGGAGTAAAGAAATGAAAAAACTTGCCATCATCTATCACAGCGCGCATGGACATACGAAGCACATTGCTATGAATGTGGCCGAGGGCGCGGGGAGCATCGAGGACATTGATGTGCATGTTCTGAAAGCGGAAGAACTCGCTGAGGCACCCGAGCGTCTGGCGGAGTACGACGGTCTTATTCTTGGTTCGCCGACTTATCTTGGTGGGGTCTCCGGCACGTTCAAGACCTTCATGGATGCGACGGGAAAAATGTGGCGCAATCAGCAGCTCAAGGGCAAGCTCGCCGCAGGGTTCACGGTGTCGTCGCTGCCGGCGGGCGACAAGCAATCCACGCTGATGTCGATGTTTGTGTTCTGCATGCAGCACGGAATGCTTTGGGTCGGCAATCCCATCCTTCCCGAGCAACATGTGGGCGCGCGCTACGATGAAGCTGCCAACCGGCTCGGATCGTGGTCGGGCATGATGGCGCAGGCAGGACATGCAGCGCCGGCGGATGCGTTCCCCGCCGGCGATATCAAGACGGCCAGGATGTTCGGCAAGAACTTCTCTGAAGTCCTGCATCGCGTTTCAACAGCGGCCTGACCCGGTCAGGAAATATGCGTTAATCTCATGGAGCCAGCGCTACTTCGGCTTGCTACCTTCGGATTCTTGCGAGGCAGCTTACGGAGCGCAGAGGCACATTCCGCAAAATTCACATGAGGAAGACGCATGGACCGCAACCTGCTTGACCTGCCGCCGCTGGACGCCTTGCGCGGTTTTGTCTGCGCTGCCCGGCGCATGAGCATTTCATTGGCGGCGGAAGACCTTTGCCTCACGCAGTCGGCGGTCAGCCGGCAGATACAGTCGGTCGAGGAATCGCTCGGCACGCCGCTCTTCACGCGCAAGCATCGGGCGCTGGAACTGACGCCGGCGGGCGAGCAGCTTTTCCAGCTTGCGTCCCAGTGGATGAACCGGCTCGCGGAATTTGCCGTGGCGGCTCGCGGCGACGTGAGCAAACCCGTCACGGTTACCGCCGGCATCGGTTTTTCATCGCTGTGGCTGGTCCCTCGCCTCGGCCGCTTCCAGGAAGCGCATCCCGACATCGATGTCCGGCTGGCGGCCAGCAACCGCCTGTTCGACCCGCGGCAGGAGGGCATCGACCTCGGCATCCGTTACTGCCGCGAAGCGGATGCGCCACCGGGTGCGATCCTGCTCTTCGACGAAAAGGTGGTTCCGGTCGCCAGCCCGGCGATTGCGAAGGCGGCGTTCAAGGATCGCACTGCGCTGCTGAAGCATGTGCTGCTCGAACTCGAAGAACGCGCCAGGCCATGGCTGCGCTGGTCGGATTGGCTCCATGCGAACAGCATGGCCAATGCGCGGCCGAAGGGATACCTGCATTTCAATCAGTATGACCAATTGATCCAGGCCGCGGTGGAAGGACAGGGCGTGGCACTGGGCCGCGTCGCACTGGTGCAGCCCATGCTGAAGGACGGCCGCCTGGTGGCGCAGCGCGGTATCGAACCGGGCATCAGCGAATACGGATACTGGCTGTGGTCGCCTACGGAGACGCCGCGCGCGGCAGTTGCCAGCTTCCGGGACTGGATGATCGATGAAGCAAAGGATCGCTCCAGGGTGCGCGGCCGCGCCGGGAAATGACGCCGGCCTCGCTTGCTTCACTACAGCTGCCGCCAAGGTCAGCCCGACACGTTTGCGCGCCGGGCTGGTGAATCGCCGGCTCAGTCGGCGATCTTCGAGTGCTGACGCGTATCTTTCATGGTGACGTACACCAGCAGCGAGCAGAATACGCAGGCGGCGACATACCAGTAGAACCATTCCTCATGGCCGGCCTGCTTGAGCCAGAGTGCGAGGTATTCAGCGGTGCCGCCGAATATCGATACGGCGAGCGCGTACGGCAGGCCCACGCCCAGCGCCCGGATCTCGGCCGGAAAGAGTTCTGCCTTGACGACGGCGTTGATCGAGGTATAGCCGGTGACAATCGCGAGAGCAACGACATTCAGCAGGAAGGCCGCCCAAGGATTATGTGTGTGGCTCATGGCGGTCAGCAGCGGCACGGTCAGTACGGTGCCGAGGATGCCGAAGGCAATCAGTACCGGGCGGCGGCCGATGCGATCGGACAGGCCGCCAACCAGCGGCTGCAGCAGTGCGAAGATGACCAGCGCTGCAGCGGATACGAGTGTCGCCTGGTCCTTGGGCAAGCCAACGGTGTTGACCAGGAACTTCTGCATGTAGGTGGTGTAGGTATAGAACGCGAGCGTGCCGCCCATCGTCAAGCCGACGACGGTGAGGATGGCGCGCGGATGTTCGAGCAACTGGCGCATTGCGCCGCGTTCCTTCTTCTGCGAGACGCGCTTGAATGAATCGGTTTCTTCCATCGAGCCGCGCAAGCCCATGGCGATGATCGCGCAGGCGGCACCGACGACGAAAGGAATGCGCCAGCCCCAGGCTTCAAGCTGCTGAGAGGTGAGAAGGAACTGCTGCATCACGACCA
>DASVLM010000208.1:0-3637 GCA_036384875.1 Noviherbaspirillum sp. | reverse complement strand
ACCTGGCCGATGACTGGGCGTCCGCCATCTTCGCCGGCCGGCTTGGCCGGTGCGGCCTTGGCCGCGGGCTTCGGAGCAGTGGCCGCTTCAGCGGCAGGTGCGGCAGGTGCAACCGCAGCGACTGCAGGCGGAGCATCCGGCAGCGTACCGGCCGGGACGACGGCACGGTACATCGCTTCCCAGTCGAGGCCGTCGTTGGTCATTGTTGCTGCCGATTCTGCGGCAACTGCGGCTTCCATGGCGGGCGCGGCAGCAGCCGGTGCAGGCGCCGGCGCGGGTGCGGCCACGGCGGCTTCTTCCCCCTTGCCTTCGATGGCTGCGGTCAGGATGTCTTCCAGCTCGGCCGGCATGGCCGGGAGCGATTCGGGTGGCGCGCCGTTCGCCAACTGCGAGAGCTGGTCGGCGACGAAGCCGCTTGCTTGCAAGCCGGCTTCGATTGCAGTCGGCGTGACCGGAATCTGGCCGGTACGCAGCGCATCGAACAGGTTTTCGGTCAGGTGGCAGGCGGAAACGATGGCCGGCAAGTTCATGAAGCCGGCACCGCCCTTGATCGTGTGGAAAGAGCGGAACAGCGCGTTCAGCGAATTCGTATCGTCCGGACGCCGTTCGAGCGAGAGCAGGTGCTCTTCCACATTCGTCGCGAGGTCGAGCGCCTCGACGACGAACTCCTTGAGCATGTCATCCATTAGAACCCCAGATCGGCAAGCAGACTGTCCACATCGTCCTGGGCCAGAGCAGTGCCTGGCGCCGAGGGCCCTTGCATCAGTTCTACCGGCTTGGAGGCTTCAGCGGCAAGCTGTGCCTTCACTTCCGGCGGTGCATTGTCTTTCAGCAGCTGTGCCAGCTCACGCTCGACCTGGTTGGTGATCGTGACGATCTTCTTGATCAGCTGGCCGGTGATGTCCTGGAAGTCCTGCGCCATCATGATGTCGAGCAGGCGTGCCTTTTCGGCGTCCGTGGAGGCAAGCACGCGGCCGGCGAACTCTTTTGAATCGCCTGCCAGCTTCTTGAATTCCTCGATGCTGAGCTTGCCGGCGAACAGGCCGGCCCAGCGGTCTTCCATGTTCTTGGCGTCCTTGCCCAGGTCTTCCTGCTCGGGCATGCAGGTGTCGACGGTATTGAGCACCTTGTTGGCTGCCTGCTCGGTCAGCGAGGCGATATGTTCGAGGCGGCCCTGGGCATCGTTGATCTGGGTGGCGACAGTCTCAAGGGAGCGGTCATAGCCAAGCTCGCGCAAGGAGTCGTGCAGCATGCGCACGATGCCGCCCAATCGTTCGTACATCGGCTTGTCGGATTGGTCTTCCTGCTCGGCGGCTCCGCTGTCCTGCGCGGCTTCCGATGCCGGCGCGGCTTGGGTCGGCGTCGCCGTATCCACGCGCTGTGCGGATACTTCGTCAAACAATGCTTCGAGATCGTCTTCTGCAGCGTCGGTCATGTCAGTGCTTCCCCAGTTATCGGTGTCGGCTTTTTTCTTACAAGCGGGCATATTCTTGGCCCGCCCATGGTTGTTGCCAGATTATCAGCCGTGTTTCATGTGCGCAACTCGTTAATCATACAGCCGCCTTATTCATGCGGCCAAGCAAGGGGCGACAAACTGTTGTTTGTGCCAATGCTTTTAGCGCCGGAAGGCGTCCGACATCAAGCCGACGGTCGCTTCATGCAGCGCACTGCCCGGCGTGCCGAAGGCATCGCAAATGGTCATGTGATTGGCATCGGGAAGCGGAATGTCGTCCTTGTGGTCCTGCTTCCATGCCTGAGCGAGCAATCCGGTCTGGCGCTTGAATTCGTCCGATTCCAGCCCGCCCACCGCCGTGATGAACGGCGCATCGTGCGCTTTGGGCATGCCGGCGGGCGAGAGCGGTTCGATATCCTTCGTCGTCAACTTCAGGTCGGCGTTGACGAAGTCCGTATGCAGGACTGGCGCAAGGTCGTAGATCCCGGACATGAGAATGCCGCCCTTCACGAGGTCGGCCGGCAGCGCCGGGTCGTATGCAGGCCATACTGCAGCCATCATCATCGCGGCCAGGTGCGCGCCGGCGGAATGGCCGGCGACCACAATCCTGCTCGGGTCGAAGTCATAGGCTTCGGCGTGGCGATAGAGCCAGGCCATTGCGCGCAACTGCTGCCGGACGATGTCGGCGATCGAGGCAGCAGGAGCAAGCGTGTAATTGATCAGCGCGACATTGAAGCCGGCGCGAGTGTAAGCGGGAGCAATGAACGAGAAGTCCGACTTGTCCAGCGAACGCCACCAGCCGCCGTGAATGAATATCAGCAGCGGCGCATCCGATCGCGGGGCGGGAAAGAAGTCGAGCCGCTCGCCGTCTGCCTCGCCGTAGGCAAGGTCGAACAGTGCGGCGGTGGTGCGGCGCACATGGGCCGATTCCTTGGCCCAGCGGGTGAAGATGTAGGGATGGTCGGGAATCGCGGCGCGGGCGTTGTACTGGGTTGAATAGTATTCGGCTTGATCTTTTTTCATGAGACGGTTGCTGCAACGAGAAGACGTACAGTGTAATTCTTTTCACGCCGCTTTCCAGCACGGGTATTGCCGAATTGACCGCAGATGCAACCGGCGCGTACACTTTGGCGCTTCTGGTGCCCGCCCGCATGTCCATGCGGGCAGTTAAACGGGAAACACGAGGCTTGCCAACAAGCTAACGTGTGCTGCCCCCGCAACGGTAAGCAAGCGTCACGCATCATGGTGACGGCCGGTCTTTCGCAACCACTGTGCAGTTTGCATGGGAAGGTCGACCGGTCCGACTTGCCAGCCCGGATACCGGCCGGAATCATCGCACGCGAATGACTTGCAGACGGGGTTTTCTCTGCAGGGAATTTTTTCACAAACAGTTTTATCAAGGACCGCGGTCGCCCAGGCGACGCGGAATGCACATGCATATTCCTCATATCGCTTCGACAGCGGATACAACGCTGTCGGCAGCACTGCGTTCGGCCATCGACAACAAGACCAAGCCGCTCGGCAGCCTCGGACAGCTTGAAACGCTGGCACTGCAACTCGGACTCATCCAGGGTACGACCAAACCAGAGGTGAGACGTCCCGCCATCTTCGTGTTCGCCGGCGACCATGGCGTCACCGCCGAAGACATTTCCGCATACCCGCAGGAAGTGACCTGGCAAATGGTGGAGAACTTCCTTGCGCAAGGTGCTGCCATCAACGTGTTTGCGCGCCAGCATCGCTGCGAATTGTTCGTGGTGGATGCGGGCGTCAACCATGACTTCGGCGTCCGCTCCGGCCTCATCGATCGCAAGGTGGCGCACGGCACACGCAACTTTGCTGTCGAGCCGGCGATGACCGAACAGGAATGCGAGGCCGCGCTGCGGCATGGCATGCAGCTGATTGCGGATTACGATGGCAACGTCGTCGGCTTTGGCGAAATGGGCATCGGCAACACGACGGCCGCTTCTGCACTCATGCACAAGCTGACGGGTATTCCGGTGGCCGATTGCGTCGGCGCCGGCACCGGCTTGAACGAAGAGGGCGTGATGCGCAAGCGCCGCGTCATTGAGCAAGCGGTTGCCAGGCATGCGGATGTCGTCGAACCGATGGAAGTGTTGCGCACCTTCGGCGGTTACGAGATCGCAATGATGGCGGGTGCCATGCTCGCCGCAGCGGAACGCCGCA
>DASVLM010000207.1:0-2745 GCA_036384875.1 Noviherbaspirillum sp. | reverse complement strand
GGCGCGCGTGCGTGTCACCCAGCTCGTGTTCGGTCCGTATTCGCCGTTTCCGGTCGCCTACCGCGTTACTGGCCCGGACCCGGAAAAGCTGCGCCAGATCGCAGCTGACGTGCGGCAGGTCATGGATGCCAGTCCGATGATGCGAACCGTCAATACCGACTGGGGCACCCGCACGCCCACACTGCACTTCACCTTGCAGCAGGACCGCTTGCAAGCCGTGGGCTTGACCTCCAGCGCCGTCGCGCAGCAACTGCAATTCTTCCTCACCGGTGTACCTCTCACCGCCGTGCGTGAGGACATTCGCACGGTACAGGTCGTGGCCCGTTCAGCCGGCAATACCAGGCTCGATCCGGCCAGGATCGCGGACTTCACCCTGACCGGCGCCAGCGGGCAACGCATCCCGCTGTCGCAGGTGGGCAAGGTCGAGGTGCGCACGGAGGAACCGATCATCCGCCGCCGCGACCGCATGCCGACGATCACGGTGCGGGGCGACATCGCCGAAGGCTTGCAGCCGCCGGACGTGTCCGCTTCCATCAGCCAGCAGCTCCAGCCCCTCATGGACAAGCTGCCGGCCGGCTATCGCATCGAACAGGCCGGCTCCATCGAGGAATCGGGCAAGGCGACGAAAGCCATGCTGCCGCTGTTCCCCATCATGCTGGCGATTACCCTGCTCATCATCATCTTCCAGGTGCGCTCGATCTCCGCCATGGTGATGGTCTTCCTGACCAGTCCGCTGGGCCTGATCGGCGTGGTGCCAACCTTGATCTTGTTTCAGCAGCCCTTCGGCATCAATGCGCTGGTCGGCCTGATTGCCCTGTCGGGAATCCTGATGCGCAACACGCTGATCCTGATCGGACAGATCCACCACAACGAACAAGAGGGATTGGACCCGTTCAACGCGGTCGTCGAGGCCACCGTGCAGCGCGCCCGGCCGGTGATCCTGACCGCGCTGGCGGCAATGCTGGCATTCATCCCGCTGACGCATTCGGTGTTCTGGGGGACGCTCGCTTACACGCTGATTGGCGGCACCTTCGCCGGGACGATTCTCACCCTGGTGTTCCTGCCGGCGATGTATTCCATCTGGTTCAAGATCCGGCCCGGCAACGACAGCCGGCATGACGAGGACATGGACACTCAAGGCAACGTGGCCCCCATCACCAGGGCCAGCAGGGGTTTGGCCAAGGCATTCGTCTCTACGCTTCGCGCAGCGGGTGCAAGGAAAGTATCTCTGTCGGGCACATCACACCGCTGATCTGCTCTTTAGCTCTATTCAACTATTTCAAAAGGAAAGCCATGTCGAAATCGAAAGTTGTCGTTATTACCGGCGTGTCATCGGGCATAGGACGTGCCACTGCGGAGAAGTTTGCCAAGCAGGGTTGCCAGGTATTCGGCACCGTGCGCAATACGGCAAAAGCACAGGCAATACCCGGTGTTGCACTCATCGAGATGGATATCCGTGATGAAGTCTCAGTTCAACGCGGAATACAGACCATCATCGCTCAAGCCAAGCGCATCGACGTGCTGGTCAACAGTGCGGGCGTGACCCTGCTCGGCGCGACGGAAGAAACATCGATTGCCGAAGCCCGGACGCTGTTCGACACCAACCTCCTGGGTCTCTTGCGCACGATCAAGGCGGTGCTGCCGCACATGCGCGAGCAGCGTTCCGGCCGCATCGTCAACGTCAGTTCGGTGCTGGGCTTTCTGCCTGCGCCGTACATGGGACTCTATTCGGCGTCCAAGCATGCCGTGGAAGGACTGTCCGAGACCCTGGATCACGAGGTGCGCCAATTCGGCATCCGCGTGGCGCTGGTCGAACCATCCTTTACCAAGACCAACCTGGATCTCAATGCGCCCCAGACAGCGTCCAGAATCACTGACTACAACAAGGAGCTCGGCGTCGTTTCCAAGGCAATCCAGAACAATGTCCAAAAAGCACCCGAGCCCGATGGTGTGGCCACCACGATTGTCGATGCCGCCCTGGGAGCCTGGAAGATGCGCCATACGCCCAAAGGCGAAGCCTCTCTTCTGGCAAAGTTGCGCCGCTTCATGCCCGCCGGCCCGGTCGAGAAAGGCCTGAGGAAATCCTTCGGACTCACCTGAAAACCTTACCCAGACTCGCATGCCGGACAGCATATTCACCAGAGAGGAAATCCGGCTTCTGGCGCGTTGCGCCCGTGTGCTTATGCACTGTCCGGACGGCGACAAGCAGGAGGCCAAGCATTTTCTGCTGCTTGCCGCAGAAGCAGGCGACCGCGATTCGCAATTGCACTGGGGCTTGTGGCTGGCCAGGATGGATACCTCCGGCAAGCGTAACAACATGCTGCCGGGTACGGCGAACTACAAGGAAGCGATCGCCTGGCTGAGCCGCGCCGGCGAACAGGGTTCGGCGCAAGCCTGGTACGCCATCTCGCAGATCTACCTGAAGGCCGAATTCTCGCAACGCAGCCTGGATGAGGCATACCGCTATCTGTCCATGGCGGCGCAGGCGGGCGACTGCACGGCACAGCAGGCGTTCGGCAGCTGGATATGGCGCAACCGCAAGGACGATCCTTCGAAAGACATGGAAGCGGTCTACTGGCTGCGCAAAGCGGAAGCCCAGGGCTGTGTCTCCGCTGCGCCATTGCTGGAAAAGCTGGCATCCCGCCCTTCTCCCGCTGCGTGGGCGCTGGCGGCGCAACGGCATCTGGCCAATGAAGCATTCAAGGTTCCGCAAGTCCTGATGGTGCGTGTTGCGCTGGCCGCGCG
>DASVLM010000206.1:0-2410 GCA_036384875.1 Noviherbaspirillum sp. | reverse complement strand
CCGCTCCGCCCACGCTGGCCTGGAGAAAAATTTCCTTGTCGCGGTGCTTCACCGGCTCGTTCAACAGGGAGTGCACTTGCCGCGCCAGCCGCATGGCCGTTTCCGGATCGCCGTCCTCGATGCGCGCCAGAGCAAACTCGTCCTGCGCCAATTGCGACACCAGCGTCTCGACCCCGCCGAAGCGTTCGAAGCGCAATGCCAGCTCCTGCAAGACTTCATCCATGCCGGCATTGCCGAGAAGCTGCAAGGCCTGGTTGACGCGCAGCAGTTTGATGACGATCAAGACCAGCGTGCCGCAACGCTCCGCCGCCTCCAGCGCCATGCCCGGAAGGCGCTGCTCCAGCAGCGCCCGGTTGGGCAAGCCGGTCTGGGCGTCGTAGAAGGCGAAGTAATTGAGCCGGGTTTCCGCCACCAGCTGGCGCTCGTCCATGACGAGATTGTTTTGTGCGCGTGCCACGTCCTCGGCCAATTCCGCGAGCAGGGCCACGATGTCCGGCGTAAATACGCCGGCATTCTCCGTCTGCAGCAGAAATATGCCCGTCAGATGCTTGCCGTCGTAAAGCGGCAGCGCGATACCTGCGCCGCGGCCGGTTTCGCTGTGGATCTGCGCAGTGCCGTCCAAGCGGACTTTTTCGGCAAGGGCTGCCGGCGATCCGGCCGCATCCGAAAACAGGAGTTCGGCGCCGGCGGCCGAGAGCGTTTTCAAGCCACGCGACTCGGGCTCGAAAATTCCCATCCAGGCATAACGGAACGGGCCTTGCCCAACGGCAGCGACGCACAAGTCGGTGTACAAGCCACCATCCAGTTTGGCGCGCAGGCAGACGCGTCCGACCTGCCGTACCATATGCACGATATCGAGCAACTGCCCGGGCGTTTGCCGCAGCTGGGGTTGGAGACCTTCCATGTGAAGTCTGGATTACCCGACCGGATCATTCGGGAACCGAGGAAGGCCGGGCCGGCTGAGCCTGCTGAACCTTCTCGCGGCCGTACAAGAGTTCTTTGACCTGCCGCGAAAGCTCCCATCGGTCTATCGGCTTGACCAGGAAGGCGTCGATGTTGATCGCCATCATCCGCTTGCGCGACGCGGCATCGTCGAGCGAGGACGCCACCAGAATCGGAATCGCCTTGGTTTGCGGGTTAGTCTTGAGGGAGCGCGCCACCTCGAAGCCATCCATTCCCGGCATCATGACATCGAGCACGATCAAATCCGGCATCTCCGCGCCGACCTTGCGCATACCATCTTGCCCGTTGATAGCGGACACCACCTCGTGGCCGTCGGAAATCATCAATATTTCCAGAAGCTTACGATTACGCTCTTCGTCATCGATAATCAGGATTTTAGCCACTCGATTACCCTACCTTTCGAATCAGACGTCTTCGACGCTCTTGATTTACGGCAAGCAAGCTTGGACTCGGTAATCCGTAACTTGGGTGCGGGAAACACAGTGAGCTCAATTATCCATCAAAACCACGTTCATTACAGCGGTTTCACCATGTCGCTCGGGGAGACGGTAATGGCGTTACGCTTAAATTCCAGCGGCGGAGTGCGGGGTTGCTGGGGAGATAGTCGATCAAAATTCTTTCCGCGCCGCGCAACGCGCCCAGGTCGACGAAGGGCGCCATCGTATCGCCCTTCGTCCGCGCCCACGGCGGCGTCCCGCCGCGCAGCCTGGCCCGCCACCAGTAGAATGTTTGCGGTGCGATACCTGCGCTTTTGCAGAACGCCGCCGCCGACAGGCCGCTCTTCGTTTGCCGATCCAGAATGTCCTGCCAGTGCGCTTGGCGCTGTGTTTGTGCCGAGCATGTCGCCATGATATCCCCCGCGTGATTTAATGTGGGGGCATGATGCTGGTTGTCTTGCGCGGAATCTATGACGCCGATGGATTACCGCTTACCTATGGATTGAAAACGCGCGAGTGTGATGCCTCGATTCTACGATTGCTAGATGGATGCGCCGGACGCTTACCGCGCTGCGTTCGTATCAGTGACACCCGGTACCCTTCGACGGCAATGGCGTCAATGGCATACAAGAAGTCCATTGCCGCAAAGGAGTTCTGTGGTGTTCGTCGAAAGTCCCGTCTGAGAAAAATTTTCATCAGGTCATCAACGATCAACGGTATTTTCCAGACTAATAGACTATGCAGAATATCGGTGCCTTGAGGAATTATGCCGATGGATAGATCGGCGTCCGGATCGATCAACATTATGCCGGTACCTTCCTATTCTTCGATGATCGGTCAGACTGCTGGATTAGGGGGCAACGCACCTACTGAAACGATACCGATCACGCAGGCCACATATGTTTGTGAGCTATTTCGGAGGTGATGTTATTTTGTGCAAGTGCTTATGGTAGTCAAAGTAGCAGCTTGGGTAAAAGTAATTAGCGCGAAAGCCGTGTGACGCAAACTTG
>DASVLM010000205.1:0-1728 GCA_036384875.1 Noviherbaspirillum sp. | reverse complement strand
GACAACTGCATCGGCGAGGATGGCAAGCTGCGCCAGGCGTTGATCATTCGCATCCACCATTGCATTGCCGACGGCATGGCGCTGGTCGGCGTGTTGCTGTCGATGTACGATCAAGTGCCCGATGCACCCGACCGCGGGACATCGGCCAAGCCTGCCGCACTCGACGAAGAAAATCCCTGGCTGGACCTGTTCAAGCCGGTGACGAAGACGACCATCGCCGCAATCAACGTTTCCACCGCGCTGTGGACGAAGTACGTATGGATGATGGCTGAGTCGGACCAGATTCCGGCCCGCATCGCAAAGCTTGGGCTGAATGCCGGCAAGCTTACTCAGGACGCGATCAAACTAATGGCCATGCCCGACGATTCGCGTACCAGTTTGAAAGGTTCGCCAAACGGCACCAAGCACGTGGCATGGAGCGAGCCCTTGCCGCTGGAAGAGATCAAGGTGGTCGGCAAGGCCCTTGACTGTTCCGTTAACGATGTGCTGATGGCATGCGTCGCTGGTGCGATCGGTGCCTATCTTCGCAACAAGGGCGACGAAGTGCCGGAGCATACCGAACTGCGCGCGATGATACCGGTCAACCTGCGCAAGCCTGGCAAGGAGCACAAGCTAGGCAATGCATTCGGATTGGTACCGCTGGTGCTGCCTGTAGGCTTGGAAGATCCGATGGCGCGATTAATGGAAGTGCGCGCCCGCATGGATGAACTGAAGGGCGGATACCAGGCGCTGGTGGCAATGGCCGTGCTTGGTGTGTTGGGGGCGACGCCGAAGCAGATGCAGAACGAGATCCAGAACTACTTCGCCAGGAAGGCCACGGCAGTCATGAGCAATGTACCTGGTCCGCAGGTGCCGCTTTATCTTGCCGGCAGCCAGCTCGACCAGATCATGTTCTGGGTGCCGCAGTCAGGCGACATCGGTGTCGGCGTATCGATCCTGAGCTACAACGGCGGCGTGCAGTTCGGCCTCGTGATCGACAACGCGATTGCTTCCGATCCGCACGACATCATCCATCGTTTCAAGCCGGAGTACGAGAAACTGGTGCTGCTGACCTTGATGGCGGAGTGGGAGTAGCCGGCGGTCCTCTGCGTTGCCGGCTGGCTGATTAATTCACTACCTTGTCGACGACAGCGCCGCCTACGCTGACGGCGCCCTTGGTGACGGTAGTTGCTACGCCGACGACTGCAGATCCTGCGGCAACGCCGACATTGACTGCAGTGCCCGCTACCGATACGGCGGTCGATGCGACCGATACGACGGTACATCCACCCATTGAAAAGCAGGCGAGTGCGGCAAGAAACCTGAAAAGAAACATGGAAACGTGATCCGGCAATTGGCGCGCATTTGTGCGGCCGAGTTGATGGGCTGGCGAAGTACCCCGTTTCGAGGGCATGCCGTCAATCGACCCGGGAAGTTCCGCATGCCGGCTTCAGGCTTTCCTGAGAGTAATTAAACGCCCAATAGTTCCACTTCGAAAATCAGCGTTGCATTTGGCGGAATGACGCCGCCCGCGCCGCGCGCGCCATAGCCGAGCGAAGCGGGAATGATGAGCTTGCGCACGCCGCCCACCTTCATGCCCTGCACGCCTTCATCCCAGCCCTTGATCACATGGCCGGCACCCAGCGGGAAATCGAAGGGGTCGTTGCGATCCTTGCTCGAATCGAACTTGCGTCCCGCGCTGCCGTCAGGATTCTGCAGCCAGCCGGTGTAATGGACAGTGACGTGCGC
>DASVLM010000204.1:0-8152 GCA_036384875.1 Noviherbaspirillum sp. | reverse complement strand
GCAGACATATCGGTAAAGAACCGCAAACAAGGCGTATTAAATCCGATCGCCAAATTTTCAAAACTGGCGACCCGTGAGGAGATTCTGGCCTCGCGCCCGGTGGCCGAACCTCTCACACTGCTCCAATGCTGTCCTGCCGTAGTGGACGGGGCGGCGGCTCTCGTGCTGAGCACCAAGCCCTCCAATGGAGTGGCAAATCCTGTGCGTGTGCTGGCGTCAGTGGTCCAATCCGGGCTTTTCGAGACTGCACCGGTCGACATGACGGAGGCCGAAATCACGGCGCGCGCCGCAAGCCTGGCGTATGAGCAGGCAGGCGTTGGCCCGGGCGATTTGAATTTGCTCGAGGTGCACGACGCCTTCACCATCTCCGAATTGCTCTACTACGAAGCGCTGGGACTGTGTGCCCGCGGCGATGCGGCCAGCTTGCTGGAAAGCGGCGCTACAGCGTTGGGCGGACGGGTGCCTGTCAACCCCAGCGGCGGCCTTCTGGCTAAAGGACATCCCCCTGGCGCAACCGGCGTCGCGCAAATCGTGGAGATATGCGAACAGTTGCAAGGCCGCGCCGGCGCCCGCCAGGTGCAGGATGCGCGGATTGGCTTGACCCAGGTGACCGGCGGCGGGATTTGGGGCGTCGATCACGCCGCTTGCTCAATCCACATTCTTTCACTTTGATTGGAACCAGCATGAACCAGACCACCACTACAGTGCCCACCACCCTGCGCGGCCTTGTCGCGGTCATCACCGGCGGCGCGAAAGGCATCGGCCTTGGTATCGCTCACGAACTGGCCCGGGCCGGATGCCGGATCACACTTTGGGATTTCGATGAAGCGGCGTTGCGCCAAGCCAAAGAGACGCTTTCCGCAGAAGGGGCCGACGTGGAGACCTTCTTCGTCGATGTAAGCTCCGTCGAACAGGTAGAAGCGACGGTCGCCAAAATAGCGGCATCGCATGGCCGTATCGACATCCTTGTGAACAATGCGGGTATTGGCGGCGACAAGCTTGTTTCCAAGATGGATCTGAGTTTCTGGAAGCGCGTCATGGAAGTCAATCTCGATTCCCAGTTCATCTGCTCCAAGGCCGTTCTCCCGCTCATGACAGAGAACGGGTTCGGACGCATTATCAACATCAGTTCACGCGCGTGGTTGGGTAACCGTGGTCAAGCGGCCTATTCCGCGTCCAAGGGCGCCGTTGTGAGCCTGACCCGCTCCCTGGCATTGGAATACGCGCGCAAAGGCATTACCGTGAACGCCATCGCGCCCGGCATTATCGAGACACCCCTTTTCGCGACGCTGACTGAGGAGGTACAGCAGGGGCTCTACAAAACGGTGCCGATGCAGCGTATCGGGCAGCCGGATGACATTGGTAACGCGGTCCGATTCTTCGCCGAACCGCACTCGAGTTACGTAACCGGGCAGCTTCTGTACGTCTGCGGCGGCCGCAGTCTCAGCAGCCCGTCCGTATAGACCTCGACGAAACCCGAAGAGTAACCAACGAGACTCGGAAATCCCATGCTTTCAAATGCATTGAACGGATTAAAGGTAGTCGATTTCACGCAGGTGATGGCTGGTCCTACCTCTACACTTTGCCTGGCCGATCTTGGCGCCGACGTCGTCAAAGTTGAGGCTCCTTCCGGCGATCTCTGTAGAGCGCTCTCGCCCTGGATTCAGGGCGAAAGCGTTCCCTTCCTGGCACTCAATCGCAACAAGCGCAGTATTGTGCTGGATCTTAAGCAGCCGGAGCAAAGACTGGCGGCGCAGCGACTGGTTGCTGACGCCGACATTCTGGTGGAAAGCTTTCGACCCGGAGTGATGGCGCGGTTTGGGCTGGATTACGCTACGGTGTCGGCGGCCAATCCACGGATCATCTACTGCTCGGTGTCGGCTTACGGGCAACATGGAGTTGCCAAGGACCGGCCTGGAGTGGACGGCGTTCTGCAAGCCGTGAGCGGCCTGATGAGCGTCACCGGAGCGCCGGGTGGAGAACCGTGCAAAGTCCCTGTCCCGGTTGTCGACCTCATCACCGGCTATCTTGCGACGATCTCGATTCTGGGGGCGCTTACGCAGCGGCAACGTACAGGCGTGGGCCAGTACGTTGAGGCCAGCATGTTTGCTGCCGCCATCGCGCTGCAGCAAACAAATTTTGCCAGCTATTTCGCCGATGGCAAGGTGCCTGGGCCGCAAGGAAACGCTGCCCCCTATTCAACGCCGAACGAGGCCCTGCGCTGCGCTGATGGTTGGATCATGGTAGCGGCTTATCATCCGGAAAGATGGCTGGCGCTGTGCGACGCCATTGGCGCGCCCGAGCTCACCTTCGACCCGCGATTTGCAAACAACCAAAGCCGGCTGCAACATCGCAAAGCGCTTTTGTGCGAGCTTGAAAAACATATGCTTGCCCAGCCACGCGCGTTCTGGCTTGAGCGATTCGCGGCCGCGGACATCATCTGCGGCTCGATCAATGATTACGCTGAAGTTGCAAATTCAGTGCCCTTCGTCGAAGCGAAGCTGGCAGAGGTCGTCATGCATCCAGTCGCCGGCGCGCTGACGATGCCTCGCAGCATGATCGGCGCCGTCGGCGAACTGCCCCGGACACGTCTCCCTGCCCCCACCATCGGGCAACACACCAGGGAAATCCTTGCCGACCTTGGCTTGTCAAGTGACGAGGTCGAGGCAATGGTCTCCGCCAACCCTATTCAACTTTGAGGTATCCATGACGCTCCTTACGAGAATTCAAGACGGCATTGCACTTCTCACCCTGAACCGCCCTGAAGCGATGAACTCCATTGACCCGGAGTTGAACCAGCAATTGCTGCAAACCTGGGACGAACTGTCGCGAAACCCGGACGTCCGCGTCCTCGTGCTGACGGGCGCGGGTGAACGCGCGTTCTGCACCGGCGCCGACCTGAAGAAAACTATGCCGCCCGCGATCAGCGCCGCAAGCCAGCTTTACGGTGAAGGCGCCAAGCCGCTGAATTTCGGAACGCTCCAGATTGACAAGCCCGTCATCGCAGCCATCAATGGTTACGCACTGGGTGGCGGACTGGAATTGGCACTCTTGGCCGATATCCGCATCTGTTCCGAAAATGCGCAGTTCGGCTTGCCGGAAGTTCGAGTAGGCAGTATCCCGGGCGCAGGCGGCACGCAGCGCCTGATCCGGGCGGTTGGCCAGTCGGATGCGATGTGGATGTTGCTGAGTGGCGAGCGTATCGACGCCAAAGAGGCACACAGGATCGGCCTGGTTAGCAAGGTAGTGCCGCAGGCTGCCTTGGAAGAGTCGGCTATCGCCCTTGCGAAGAAGATGGCTGGCAACGCACCGCTCGCGCTGACCGCCGTCAAGCGCCTGGCGCTGACCGGACGCGAACTTCCTCTCGCCAGCGGCCTGGAACTGGAGCGACAAGCATTCGGCCTGTTGCGCGATACCGAAGACCGGATAGAGGGGCGCCGTGCGTTTGCAGAAGCGCGTACCCCGGTCTTCCGTGGTCGCTGATCGATGCATACAAACTGCCTCAACACTTCGCTCGAGTTTTGAGCGCTACAGCGCCCACCGTGCCGCTTCGCTACGTTACATGGTCTGGATGGTCATGGAAGACGTTTCCGGGGCGCTGTAGACTTCCGGTTGCGCATGGTCGAGCTCGGTGCAGCAGCGAGTCGGTTCCAGGTATTGGAAGGCTGATTCCTGATACGCAAGGTGCTTGCAGTATTCGGTCGAATGCGATTCCGCTCAAGGCGCGTACGCTAGCGTACTGTGCGTATCCATTCACGAAATTTCTTCACGGGAGCGGCATTCGCCTTTAGCGGATCACAGACCAGGTAGTAGCCAAGTTCTGTGCGAGCGATATGGTCCACGGCAATCACGAGACGTCCACTGCGGAGATCGTCTTCAATATATGCCCGTTGAGCGATCGCTACACCCAGTCCGTCAGCTGCGGCCTGATAGCACAGCGCGGCATTTGCCATGGTGATTTCCCGGAAGCGAGGCAGGCCACCCAAGTCGACGGAATTGAACCACAAGTCCCATGCCTCCGGTCGCATCATGGAGTGCAGCAGGTTGGTGCGCAACAAGTCCTGCGGCGTCTGCAGTGGCCCTGCCATGCCAGGCGCACAGACAGGAACAAATTCGTCATCAAACAGATGATCCAGCTCGACGTCAGTCCATTCGCCCATGCCGTGTCGAATGGTACAGTCAGCGCCCTCAAGTCGCAGATCATCGTTCCGTGCGATTGTCGCGATCTCGACATCCATATCGGGATGTTGAGCATAGAAACTGCTCAAGCGAGGCACCAACCAGCGGATGGCGAGGCTGGGCATCACTTTCAGCCTGAGCCGCCGATCAAGTCGGGAATCGGCCGCATCATCAAGCGCATTATTCAGGCGATCGAATGGATCGGAAATGCGCTGAGCAAGTCGTTCGCCCTCGGCAGTGAGCTCAATCTCTCGTCCGGATTTCTGAATCAACTGCACACCCAGGCCGCTCTCCAACAGCTTGATCTGCTGGCTGACTGCGCCTGGACTCACGTGCAGTACTTCTGCAGCACGCGTTATACCCTTGGCGCGGGACACTGCATCGAATACCCGTAACGGGCCGAGGAACGCACGAAGTCTATGCATGACGATCGAATATATCAGAACAGCCCTATCAAACTGCTCACCCTCTACTGCAGAACCCTATCAATTGCCGAACAGCTTCAACACTGGAGCAACATGCGCACGCTTGAGGTGTACCACCGCGCGCCGTTCGGACCTCGCAGCCCGCGCTGGTTCAGGTCCGCTGCCAGTGCGCTATAGGATTCACCGCGCTGACGGCGCTTCCTTAAATCAGACAAAACTATTTCGGACAACGGCTGATCCGCACGTTCCTGCGACTCCGACCTATTGAGAGACAGCTTGGGCCGCATCGACGTTTTCGCTCTCCGCCTGGCTCTTTCATTGTCTTGACGCTGTTCCAGCAATGCTGCGGAAAGCTCTTCAAGCTGCTTTAACATAAACGACATATCGCATCAATTTTTCTCCACCGTTCCTGGTCGGAGTTCTGCCTTGAAGGGGCATTGTGATCGGTCACAGCGGCCCCCACGCCAAAGGTGCGAGCACACCACGGTCAACACGCGCCTTGCCTGCGTCCGCCCTGACGTGCAATTCATGGACGATCAGCGAATCTCGCAGCTTCCATCCCGAAGAAAAGCCTTCGAATACGCTAAATAGTCAGTGTACTGCATATAATATGAGAAATTATAGATTGGCCCGAATTTCTGTCAAGTTCACTTTGATATTCAACGAAACTTTCTCGGAAGTCGAGCAAAATTCTTCCGGCGCAATTCAAAGATATTCAGTACACTGGCATTACACAAAAAACGTTGCCAATACGATTTGGCTTGCTGCGGAAATATTTTCTGCTTTGGAGGAGAGAAGTTATGTCATTCCGTAATTTCACTATTGGCGTGCGGCTGACAGCAGCTTTCACAGCTGTGCTTATGCTGCTTGTGGTCGTCCTCGGGCTGGGCCTGAATTCCATGGGCCACATACAAGACCGACTGGAAAACGTCGTCAACGAGAATAATGTCAAGGTCGCTGCTGCGAATGAAATGGCGAGCCTCTTTCGGGACACTGCGCTCTACACTACCCGAATAGTATTCGTGACCGATGCAGCCGTTCTGAAGACCCAGCTTGAGAAGCTGCAGGTTGCCCGGAAAAAGTATGCCGCTGCTAAAGCAGTGATTGGAAGACTTGCCAGCACGGATGGTGAAAAGGCCATCCTGGCAAAGTTGGATGCCGGTTTGGCAGTGGCCATTCCCATCAGCAACAAGACGATTCAATTGGGACTGCAAGGAAAGAAGGAAGAGGCAACTGAGCTTTTGTTGAAAAAACATCTGACGGGCCTCGAGGATGGCCTCGCGATTCTGGAAGAACTGATTACGCACGAACAGGACCTCGTAGCTACAGCAATGGCACAAGCACGCGAAGACCATGTTCGTGCACGCACACTCATGCTGGCTTTTACCGCCTTGGCCATTGTCGTCGGAATGTTTGTCGGGTGGCTCACCACGCGCTCCATTACAGGTCCGATTCATGAGGCCGTAAAAATTGCCGAGACGGTTGCTGCAGGCAACCTTACCTCGCACATCGCAGCCAAATTTCAGGATGAGACAGGCCGCCTCTTGCAGGCCTTGGGCGCCATGAACAAAAGCCTGGTCAAGATCGTTAGCGAAGTACGTTATGGGTCCGACGCCATAGCAGGCGCATCGGACCAAGTCGCAAGCGGTCACAAGGATTTGTCCGCCCGTACCGAACAGCAGGCGGCCTCATTGGAGGAGACCGCGTCATCGATGGAGGAATTGACATCTACCGTCAAGCAGAACGCCAGCAATGCCCGTCATGCGAGCGAGATTGCGGTATCAGCGTCAGGAATCGCAATCAAGGGGGGCCGGGTCGTTTCCCAAGTGGTCGAGACCATGGCTTCAATCAGCGCCTCCTCAAAGAGGATTGTCGACATTATCAGCATTATTGACGGTATCGCATTCCAGACGAATATCCTGGCGCTCAATGCAGCCGTGGAAGCCGCACGGGCTGGGGAGCAAGGCAAAGGATTTGCGGTAGTGGCAGCGGAAGTGCGCAGTCTGGCTCAACGCTCGGCTGCGGCAGCCACAGAAATCAAAGGGCTAATTGGTGGTTCGGTAGGCGAAGTGGAAGCGGGCAGGCGGCTTGCGGACCAGGCTGGTAATACGATGAAGGAAGTCGTCGATAGCATACAGCTTGTCACGAATTTCATGAATCAAATCTCGGCGGCAAGCCAGACGCAAAGTGACCGCATTGCGCAAGTCAACGATGCCATTAACCATATGGACCAGGCAACTCAACAAAACGCTGCACTAGTAGAACAGACTGCCGCTGCATCTGGCGCCTTGCAAAATCAACTTGCCCAACTTCGAAGCGCGGTCGGGATTTTCAAGCTGGACGGTGACGACTCGTCGGCAACATCGGCTGGGGCAGCGAAGTCCGTCTGGCTGCCGCTAGCAAGACAATGCAACGTCCACACGACTTCGTGAATAGAGATTTTTATTTTGGAGGAATTTTGGACGATTTTTAGACGACAGCCAAAAAACAAAGGCGACCCCGCTGTCCGGCGACAATTAGAAATTCCGGCGTGCATAGTGCGGCAATTTTAGTTGTCGTTAGCCGGTAGTAGTGTCCCAACGTTTTCACGCGAGATTTCTTGGCTGCCTGCTTCTCGGAGATCGTGCCGGCCACTACGTTGCCGGTCGCGATCAGCGGCACCTGGCCGGAGAGATGGGCGGAGATCGTCGCGTTGTTATCCTCGAAACGCTTGATGGTCGCGTTGGCGGGAGCGATCTTGGAGAGTTCCAGGTCTTCGATCGAACCGCGCGTGACGCCCACGGTCTTTCCGGCCAGATCTTCCACCTTACCGACCGCCTCGTGGTCCGCACCGAACACGCCGCTGAAGAACGGCGCATAGGCTGCGCTGAAGTCGATCGCCTTTTCACGCTCCGGGTTCTTTCCCAGGCTGGAGATAACGAGATCGACCTTTTTCGTGGTCAGGTACCAGCAGCAGATGAGCGATTCATCCGCCTGAATAAGGCGCCCACAGCCTCGCCTTGCTGCATGCGATGCAGCGGGGCGACAGCCGGTCCTTGCTGGACTTCGCAAGTACGAAAAACTCTTCGTCGGCCGGCCAGAATTCACCGCAGGTGAAGCAATACTTTTCCCTGCCGAGTTCGCTCTCCCTGATTTCCTGCATCCGAAGACGCGCGGATCCGGACATGCCCTGCATAACTTTCTGCTGATGTAATGTGTGCTCAGCGCCCATGAAACACCGGTCGCCTCTTCTCAAAGAAAGCATCCAGACCTTCGCTGAAATCCGCCGTGCTCGCGCAGGCGCAGAATGCCTCACGTTCGGCGTCGAGCTGCTCTTCCAGGTTGTTTTCGAACGAGGAGCGGATCAGGCGCTTGATCCGTCCGTACGCGAAGGCAGGACCCGCGACCAGACGACGTGCCAGCGTCTCTGTTTCCTCTACAAGGGAGTGCGCGGGGACGACCTGGTTGATGATACCCAGGCGCAGCGCTTCTTCCGTATTCAGCGTTTCCGCCAACAGCGTCAATTCCAATGCCTTGCGTGTGCCGACCACGCGCGGCAGCGACCATGT
>DASVLM010000203.1:0-9004 GCA_036384875.1 Noviherbaspirillum sp. | reverse complement strand
CTTTGAAGCGGGCGGCAATTCATTGCTTGCGGTGAAGACGCTCCATGCCGTCCAGAAGCAGTTCAGTGTCGAGCTTCCCCTATCGACGATGTTCACGGCGCAAACGGTAGCCGAACTTGCCCATGAAGTTGATACACACCGAACCGGCCGCGCCCTCGCTGCTGACGAACAATGACTTCCCGGCTACCCAACAACCAGGACACAACAATGCGCCGCACGACGCTCACGTTCATTTGTGCCACGATCGCGCTCGACGTCCTGGCGATGGGTATCGTCATCCCGGTCCTGCCGAAGCTGCTCGAAGGATTTCTCGTCGGCAACTCTGCCCGCGTGGCCACTGTCTTCGGCTGGTTCGGCATGGCGTGCGGGTTGATGCAATTCTTGTGTTCGCCGCTCCTTGGCGTGCTGTCGGACCGATTCGGCCGCCGGCCCGTGATTTTGCTCGCCTGCCTTGGGATGGGGCTGGATTACGTTGTAATGGCATTGGCTCCCGGCTTGGCATGGCTGTTCATCGCACGCATTGTCTCTGGCATCACGGGGTCTACGATCGGCACTGCGCTTGCCTATGTGGCCGACGTCACTCCGCCGGCACAGCGCGCCGGAAGCTATGGTATGGCAACAGTTGCATTAACCCTTGGCATTATCCTCGGCCCTGCGCTGGGTGGCGTACTCGGCGGCATCGATTCGCATTTGCCATTCTGGGCGGCCGCCGGTCTCTGCCTGCTCAATGCGCTATACGGCTTTTTCATGCTGCCGGAATCGCTTCCGCGCGAAAGGCGTTCCGCGTTCGCCTGGAAACGCGCCAATCCTGTTGGTGCGCTGATCCTCCTGCGTTCTCATCCGGAATTGACCGGCCTGGCGGGTGTCGCTTTCCTTTCGATGTTGGCGGAACAGGTGTTCCCGAGCACTGCCGTGCTGTACTCCAGCTACCGTTACGGGGCGAGCGCGATGGCAATCGGACTCACGCTTACAGGGCTAGGACTATGCGCCGCGCTTGTGCAGGGCAAACTTGTCAGACCGATGATGGCGCGTTTTGGCGAACGGCAGACACTCACCATCGGCCTGTTGTTCAGCGTCGCCGGGTTGATCATCTACGGACTGGCGCCCCTCCTGATGTGGTTCTGGCTCGGCATCCCGGCTATGTCCCTCGGCAGCCTCGCGCAACCCGCATTGCAATCCCTGATGACACGGCGCGTTGCGCCGAGCGAGCAAGGCCAGTTGCAAGGTGCCGGCGCCAGCGCCCAGGGGATTGCTGCCATGCTCGGCCCCGGCCTGTTCGCACAAACCTACGCATTTTTCATCGAGCCGCGAGCCGGCTGGCACGTGCCGGGCGCAGCCTTCTTTCTTGCGGCGGCAATCGTGTTTGCGGCCGCCGTTCTTGCATGGCGAGTTACCCGGCCAGCATTAGCTACCAGGCGTGAGAGTGAGGTGCCAGCCTGAGAAAACCATAACGCCGCCGAGCCATCGAGAATCAAGCTCGCGGCGTTTTCAGCATATCAACGCAACCTGTGCCGGCGACATACGGCGTGGGTTTATAGGGGAGTCAATTTTTCATGAAGCGAAACTATATCGGCCTGGCCAATTCTTTCCACGATGCGGCTGTTGCCATTGTCAACGATCGCGGCGAAGTCGTTTTCGCGGAAGCAACCGAGCGCTATCTGCAACACAAGCGGGCTATCGGCTCACCGGCCGACCTGTTCAAGCGCACAGCCGATCTGGTCCAGGAGTATTGTGATCCTGATGCAGAGCTCGTATTTGCATCCAGTTGGAGTAGCCGCACCGCAGCGCTGATGCAGCAAGGGCTTGAGCGCACATGCCGGGCTGCAGTCGAGCATAGCGATACATCCGGCAGGCTGGCACCCTTTCTTCGCAGGCAGCTCGCCACTCAGAATTTCATCTTCCAGTCGCAACTGGCAATGGTGACCAATCCGGGCCATCTGCTTGAATATGACTTGAGCCAGGACGACGATTGGACAGACAGACACGTCACGCGCCGCAACTTCGAACATCACCTGACCCACGCGGCCGCAGGATGCTTCAGCAGCCCGTTCGACGACGCGGTGTGCGCAATCCTGGATGGCTACGGCGAGACGAGCGCATTTGCCTGCTTTCGCTATCGGGACGGAAGGTTGGAGGAAATCACGGAAGTATCAAGCGACAGCTGGGCAAGCCTCGGCATCTTTTACGGCCTGGTGTGCGAAGCATGCGGATTCGGCCACATGTCGGGAGAAGAATGGAAGGTCATGGGACTGGCGCCCTACGGACGACATGATCCGGAACTCTACGACCTGTTGCGCGAGATGATCAGCGTCAAAGGCTTGCGCATCGAGTGTCCCGCCCCGGAAAGGATGATCGCGTTATATAACAAACTGCATGGCATGCGCCGGAAAAAAACCCAGCCCATCATCGAATACGCCAATCTGGCATATGCCGGACAGCAGGTGTTTTCCGAGGTCCTGTTCGAATTCCTAAGCAACCTGCATGCAGTCGGCTATTCCGACAATCTTGTGCTGGGCGGCGGCTGCGCGTTGAATTCATCGGCCAATGGCAAAGTGACAGCAAATACGCCTTTCAAGAATCTGCATGTCTTCTGCGCGCCAGGCGACGATGGCAACGCCGTCGGTGCGGCCTTGCTTGCTTACCACGAGGATCATCCCGGCAAGCGGCATCAACCGCAATGCATGTCGCCTTACCTAGGTTCAAGCATGAGCGCCGATACCTTGCGTAATGTGGTCGAATTCAGCGGCTTGAAACCGCAGGAGCTGAACGGTGATGAAGCGCCGCGCCGTGCCGCGGCCCTTCTGGCTCAAGGGAAAATTCTCGGCTGGGTGCAAGGCCGCGCGGAGTTCGGGCCGCGGGCTCTGGGAAATCGCTCCATCCTTGCCGATCCACGTTCGCCAACCGTCAAGGAAACCATCAACGCGCGCGTCAAGTTCCGCGAAGAGTTTCGTCCGTTTGCTCCGTCCATCCTCCATGAATACGGCACTGCCTATTTCGAGGATTACCAGGAGACGCCATATATGGAACGCACACTAAAGTTCCGCGAGAACGTTATCGTAAAGGTTCCCGGTGTCGTGCACGAGGATAATACCGGTCGTCTGCAGACTGTCAAACGCGAATGGAATCCGCGTTACCATACGCTGGTCAGCGAATTCCATCGTTTGACCGACGTTCCGCTCGTGCTCAATACCAGCTTCAACGTAATGGGAAAACCCATCTCGCACTCGGTGGAGGACGCGCTAGCAGTGTTCTTCACTAGCGGATTGGATGCACTATTCATCGACGATGTACTGATAGAAAAGCGGTGAAAAATCGAACATGGATGATGTAGCTTACGGATGAAGAAAACACACACCGTCGACATTTGGCTGACCAGGTTGTCCGATGTCGACGAATACATGCGGCGTGCTTACGAACGCTTGTTCAATCCTGCTGAAAAGGTCAGGCTATCGCGATATGTTGTTGACCATGCAAGGGAGCAGCACATTGTTGCAAGGGCGTTGCTCAGAACCGCACTCTCCAGATATGCGGATGTTCGCCCAGACGCATGGGAGTTCGGAACCAATTCACATGGCAAGCCGCACATCATCGCTCCATATATCGGATGCCCACTGAAATTCAATATTTCTCACACGTGTGGCGTGGTTGCCTGTGCAATAAGTTGCGAGCGCGAAGTGGGAATAGATGTGGAGCGCATCGATGGCAAACATGATTACGCCGAGCTTGCGCATCTTGTCCTTGCCGACGCAGAGTTAATCAGATTGAATCGCTCGCCGCCGTCTGAACGGCGCGAGCGGTTTTATGTCCTGTGGACGCTCAAGGAAGCATACTTGAAGGCGGTAGGAACAGGATTGTCGATCCCGCTCTACGAATTGAACTTTGATCTTGAGCGGCGCCCCGTTCGCTTGAAGTATGGCTCAAGCGCTCCCGGTGATTTGACTCAATGGCATTTTGAGACGTCCATGCCAACAGCGGAGCATGCTTTAGCGCTGGCGGTCGCAGCTTCTCCCGACCAACAAACGCAAGTCAACCTGCATTGGACGATACCATCCACATGATAAAACCCGGCACATCTGAAATCTTCAAGATACCCGCTCAATGCACCGATTCGTCTCTATGGTCAACACCGAAACTGTCAATCACAGACATGACGCCAAACCGAGCGGGCTGATATTCGGCACTGACGCAGAATCCAAGGCCTCGGGTGTTGCCGGCTCTTTCACTGTCTTTGGTCCGTCGACATCGCTTTCAATATCTGCAGGTGCCGTATGAGCCAGGATGCCTCGTTTTGCTTGCCGCTGCAATTCAGCGAACAAGCTGGACCGATTGAGCGTTATCCCGACAACCAGCATATCAATTATCAGTAACAATAAAATGCGGGACACCATCGGAATGTGCGAAGGACTATCCTCGGCATGTTGAATCGGTATTGCAATATCGGCACGTCGCGCCAGCTGTGAATTTCCCGGAGCCAACGCGATGATAGTGGCACCTGCCGAAGCTGCTGCATCTACGACTGGGGCCAAATGCCGAAGACGACCAGAGAGGGAAATAACAACCGCCACGTCACCTGGGCGGAGCATCGACGCGGCCACCTCCTGAAGTTGCGGATCTGTGTATGCCCCCGACGCAATGCCGAGACGAAAGAACTTTTGCTGCGCGTCTTCCGCAACAAGGCCACAATTGCCAAAGCCATAAAAATCGATGCGTGAAGCGCGGCCGAGCGTTTCAACGGCGCGCGTCAACAAATCGGCATTGAGATTGTCGCGCGCTGTAAGCATGGCGGAGACCGTATTATCGATTACTTTTACACCGGCATCGATTGAGGAGTCGCCTACGCGTACCTGACTATGCGCGACTGGCACAGTCGCCGTAACACTTGAGGCAAGCTTGAGTTTGAAATCTGCAAGGCCCTGGCAACCGAGTGTCCTGCAGAAACGAATGACCGTCGGCTGACTCACTTCGGCACGGCGCGCAATTTCGGAAATCGGATCGTTTATGACTGAGCGTGGATGTGAAAGTACAACGTTGGCTACCTTCTCCTCCGCAGGCGAGAGCTGCGAAGCAACCTTGCGTATACGTTCGAGTATCGGTACCGCACTTCTGCCAAGTCGTTCAGCCAGGATGGTGGCCGTGCCAACCAATGCCGGATAAGGCGCATTGATCACGTAGGTTGGAATTTGAGCAGTGTAGGCGCTGAAACGTCCCTTGTTTTCAAAACGTGCGCGAAATGGCGAACGGGCGAAGTAATCGCCAAGTCGCGGCACTACACCGCCTCCAATATAGATGCCGCCCAATGCACCAAGCGTAACCGCAATGTTGGCAGCTACGGTACCGAGCATGGCGCAAAAGCATTCAATTGTTTCCATGCACAACGGATCGCTTTGCGCCAATGCGCGAGCTACGATTTCCGGCGTGTCGATGGCCATTGCTTCTTGCGATCGGTATTGTGCCAACGCCTCGTAGATAGTCTTTACGCCTGTACCCGACACGAGGCGCTCTGCTGAAACGTGGGCCCAGATCTTCGAACAATACTGGAGTACCGCTACCTCGCGTTCGTCCATCGGAGAGAATGCGACATGCCCCCCCTCGCTTCCAAGCGCAATCCACCGTCCATCCGTCGGGATCAGGCCGCCTACGCCCAGACCGGTGCCGGCGCCCACCAAACCTATCACCCCATTGGGTCGGGCGGTACCGCCCCCCACCTGCTGCAAATGACTTTGTTCAAGATGAGGCAATGCCATTGCCAGTGCGGTAAAGTCATTCACCACCAAAAGCGTCTGGAGATTCAACTTCTGCCGGGTTTCTTCAATGGAGAAAACCCAACTATGGTTAGTCATTCTGACTTCATCGCCGTCCACCGGAGTGGCTATGTCAACCGCTGCGTGATTCACCTTAGGATGGCCAACTTGCGCCAGGTAGGCATTTATGGCTTCCGCAAGATCAATGTAGTCTGCGCAGCGCAATACCTTGATAGTGTCAATCTGTCCGGGCGAGCGCTCGAGCGCGAAGCGTGCAAATGTGCCGCCGATATCTGCCAAGAGACGAGGGCCGTCCAGATAATCATCCTCGCTCACTTGCGTTCCTTGATGGATAGTGGACTTGATCGACATGTGCCGACTTTCTATGTAATGTAATAACTCGCCTGAATCAGGCTTGGCCGATAAGGTATTCGGAAAGATTGAACTGGTCGAGCCCAGGTATTACTCGGTCAGCCTGCGTGAGTATCGACGGGTCGCCGATACCTATTGCGTACATTCCGGACGACTTGATTGATTGGAGACCTGCGACCGAATCTTCGACGCCAATGCATGCTGACGGCAGAACACCGAGATTTTTTGCTGCGGTCAGAAAGATCTCCGGGTCCGGCTTGCTGCGAGAGATTTTGGCCGCGTCGACGACATAGTCGAACTCGCCGGATATACCCAATCGATCCAATACGGCGAATGCATTCTTGCTGACTGAAGCCAGTCCGACTTTCAAACCGGCTTCGCGCACAGATTTAAGTGCTGCCTGAGCGCCGGGTAACAAGTCGTTTGGCGTCATATTGCGAATCAAATCCTGGTAGTCGCTGTTCTTGCGGTCAGCCAAAGTCAACTTTTCTTCCGACGAATACTTCTTTGCGGTACGCGCCAGAATATGCTCAAGTGATCCCATGCGATCGATTCCCTTGAGTTGTTCGTTGAACACGGCATCAAAAGGGGCATCAAGGCTCATGGCCAATTTGCGCCAAGCGAGGTAATGGTAATGGGCCGTGTCGGTGATTACGCCGTCAAGATCAAATATGACGGCTTGATATGCAGATTTACCCATGTGCAGATACCTTGTTTGTCATTGCGGGCATAAGAACCAGATTCGATCCGGACAATTCACCTATATGCACGGGCCGATCCGGAGTAAGACGTACTGATTGCGAAAAATGCTGGAACTGGAATTCATCTCCCTCCAGCAAGCGATATTCGGCACGCTCGCCATTAACAAACACCTCCAGCAGGCAGTTTTTAGCGAATATCTTGAAACGGTAGTGCGTCCACTTGGCGGGCATATTCGGTGCGAACTTCAGCTTGCCATCCTCGAATCGCATTCCGGCAAAGCCATAAACCATACTCATCCAGGTTCCTGCCATTGCAGCGGTATGCACACCGTAATGAGTATTGCCAAGGGTATTGTCTATATCCAGGCGCGCTGTTTCCATGAAATAGTCATAGGCTTTGTCCTGGTAACCAACTTCCGACGCGATGATGCTGAAGATGCAAGAAGATAATGACGAGTCATGCGTCGTAATCGCCTCGTAGTAATCAAAGTCACGTTTTGTATCATCAAGAGTGAACTGATCGCTCAGCAGCATCAGTGCCAGAACCACATCGGCCTGTTTGCATACCTGATGCCTGTAAATTACCAGCGGGTGATAATTCAGCATCAACGGATAATGACTCTTGGGGGTCGAATGGAAGTCCCATACCTTTTTTCCAAGGAAGCCGTCGTCCTGCGGATGGATGCCAATGCTTTCTTCATAAGGCAAATACATCCGTTCGGCGGCTTGGCGCCATTGCAGCGGCTCATCCAACTCGAGATCGACCAAGCGCGATATCCGCAAAAAGTCTTCAGGGTGATTTTTCTGCAGTCGCTCCACTATATTTGCAGCGAAACGCAAATGCATCTGCGCCATTGCATTCGTGTAGTAGTTGTTGTTAACCAGTGCGGTGTATTCGTCGGGGCCGGTAACCTCATTAATGCAGAACTGCTGTCCATGCCGTTCGGAATAGGCTCCGATCCCCATCCAAATGCGGGCGGTTTCTAGAACCATTTCGGCCCCGGATTGCAGCAAGAAGCTGTCATCGCCGGTCACCTCGGTGTACAGCTTTACCGCGTAGGCGATATCGGCGTTGATGTGATATTGCGCAGTGCTGGCAGGGAAATAGGACGAACATTCATCCCCCGCGATAGTGCGCCAAGGATAAAGTGCGCCTTTGGCGTGAGACAACTGACGCGCCCGCCTACGCGCGCCGTCCAGTCCGCTGCATCGAAATTCCAGCAGTTTGCGTGCGATATATGGATTGGTATAGAGGAAGAACGGAAAGATATAGATTTCCGTGTCCCAGAAATAGTGTCCCTCATACCCTTCGCCAGTCAGGCCTTTGGCTGCAATGTTTGTCTTGCCATCGCGGCCAACTGATTGGAGCAAGTGGAACTGATTGAAACGAATTCCTTGCTGGAGCGCATCATCCCCAGCCACCTCAACATCGGTCCGCTGCCAGAAAGTGTCGAGGAATTTTTTTTGTTCTGAGCAGAGAGCGTCAAATCCTGTGGTTGCTGCCTGGCGAAGCTCCTCTTTCGCTCGCGCCAACAATTCTGCTTCCGGGTAGTCTCTGGATGTGAAATACACACCGAACTTGTTTAGCACGACCTCTTGGCCTTCGCTTGCCTCGAATTCGAATTGCTGCTCCAGGCGGTCGCTAGTCCTATGTGCACCAGCGATCACCGCGCCATTATGGAAAATGTCATTGCCAATCGCACTGACCAAAACGAAACCACTATTTCTCGTTCTGTGAACGAAGGCAGAACAAAGGTCCGATTGCTCAGCTCCGATCAATTCCAGCGCGGGCCCTGAAATCGACGTGCCGACACGCGGATCATCACCGGCCTCAACGTTTTTCACCTTGCCATCCAGCGCAGAAATCAAGCGAAGCTTGCCGGCAAAATTCAGCGGCTTGACGACATATCGAATAGCAAATAAATGCTTTCGCTCGAAGCAAACAAGACGCTGGCTGCTTATTGATATGCGGCGCCCTTTAGGTGAAATCCATTCGACGGAGCGTGACATGATCCCGGCACGGAGGTCTGTCGATCGTTCGTAGCGCAAGACTTCTCCCTGCAATAGGTCGAAGCGTTCGTCGTCGAGCCACAAATCAATCGATTTACCATTAGGGACATTAAGCATGAACTGATTGTTCTTTGCCAAGCCGTAAGCCGTTTCCGGGTAGTGAATGGGCTCGGTTTCATA
>DASVLM010000202.1:0-3876 GCA_036384875.1 Noviherbaspirillum sp. | reverse complement strand
GGTGTTGCCGCCGCCGCCGCCGCCGGAGAACGACATATTGGGCAGGGAGCGCGTGATGTCTTCGAAGTTGGTGATGTGCTCGGCCACGAGATCGTCGCCGCTGATCACCGACACGCTGGTGCCGACCTTGCTTGCGTCTTCCTTGCGCTTGTTGGCTGTGACGACGACGGTTTCAATTTGATCGGAATTCTTGGCGGCAGGCTGGGTGCCGGCGGCGGTGCTCGCCTCCTGGGCATAGACCGACGCGGCCAATGCGGTGGATGTGAGGGCGAAAATGCTGGCTAGTTGCAAGGGCCGGTTGCGACGACTCATGTTGGTACTTCCTCCTGTTGAATGATTCCTTGGCGGTTCTTATGATGGCCTGCAATCCCAGGTCAGGGTGCGGCCAAGCCATGCTGAACAATACCAGTGAAAGCAAGAAACGAACCAAAAGGACTTGGTTTTTCGACACTTCATTTGCCTAAGTGTCGCTTTTTGTGAACGCCGGCCCTCCTTGTCAAAAAATCAGCTACTTAATTTTATTCGGTCGAAGCGCGACTTAACCGCTACTTAAGCAATTCATGCGAGCTTCACTTTGGTGCATACTAATTAGTTACCTTGAGACATTGCAAAAGAATGTCAATTCTGCGCGAGGCGTCGACTCAAGCTTGAGACCGGCAGGTATGATGCCGGCTGCACTATTTCACTCCCCCGCTAGATTCCACCAAGCACCGGCCTGGCCGGAGAATTGCTTGCAAGAACGGAATGAGGAAACTAACAACGCAATGCGCAGTTTGATGCACTCGAGAACGATGAAAGGAGCGCGGGCCAGCCTGCTCGCCCTGGCTCTTGTCGTCCCAGCACTCTATATTGCCTTTGCGCTCAGCTCGATCGACCAGGATTACCGCTTCACATTGCAGAAGGCCGAACTCGATGCGCGTAGTATCTCTGCTGCGCTTTCAGAACATGCCAATCGTGCCGTCGGCGAAGCCGACCGTTTCCTCCTGGGCGCCTTGGGCGAGGTCGAGCGCAGTGGGTTGGACCCGACGCCGGAAAACCAGGCCGCGATCCGCACCATCCTGGAGCGCTACACCAATAAGCTGCCGCAGATGTCGGCCATCAGCCTGATCGACGCGCAGGGGCACACGATAGCCAACGGTATGCATGACGACGTGCATGGCGTGGACGTGACCGACCGAGACTATTACGCCTTCCACAGCCTGCCGGGCAACAACGGGCTCTACATTTCCGCGCCCTTCGCCAGCCGGGTGTCGGGCAAGTGGGTATTTACGATCTCGCGCCGCCTGACCAACCCCGACGGCAGCCTCAGGCTGATCCTGGTGGCAGGGATGCCTGTCGACTACTTTGACACGTTTTACCGTACGCTCGGCACGGGCAGCGATACACGCCTGATGCTGGTGCGCAGCGACGGTGCAGTCCTGGTGCAGAGTCCGATCCTTGCTCCGCCGCGGAGCAGGAGCCTCGCCGGTTCGTCGCTATTTGCGCGCTATCGGGAGCGCTCGAGCGGCACCTACACGCGGGCGGCCGATGCAAGCGACAGCTTGGCCCGTATCGTCGGCTACGCCGGATCCCCCGACCATCCCTTCATCGCGGTGGCTTGTCTCTCGCAAGCCGAAGTGCTGGCACCGTGGCGCAAACGCGTCGAGCAATCGGTTTGGGTCGGCGTGCTCTCGATAGGTTTGCTGCTGATTTTGATCGCCATCTTGCGCAGGCAACTCAACAGGCTGCTGTTGGGCAAAGCCGACCTGGAAGAAAAGAACGAAACGCTGGCGCTGGCGGCGCAAGTGTTCGAAACCAGTCTGCACGCGATCGCGATCTTTTCCGCTGACGGCGTGTTCATGCGTGTCAATAATGCATTTTCCGACATCACGGGTTATGCTCCGGCCGACGTGATCGGGCGCAATGCGATGGCACTCCAGCCCGCTCTGATCCGGCCCGAGGATGCCGCCGCCATCGCCAATGCCTTGCGCGACAGCGGTTCCTGCCAGAGCGAAGCGCATCTTAATACCCGCGATGGAAGCAGTGTAACGGTCAAACATAGCGTATCGACCATGCGCGATGCGACCGGGCGCGTCAAGGCCATCGTCGCCATCTTCCAGGATGTGACCGAGCAAAAGCTGTCGGAACAACGCCTGCACCAGTTGGCCCACTATGACGTGTTGACCAACCTGCCGAACCGTCGAACCTTCGCTGAGCGCATCCAGCACGAGATCGACCTGGCGGTGCGGCGCAACACCATGCTTGCCGTGGTGTTCATCGACATCGATCACTTCAAGACCATCAACGACAGCCTTGGCCACGCCACGGGCGACCTGGTCCTGCAGGCCGTGGCTAACCGCCTACGCAACTGCCTGCGCATCGGAGACACCGTTGCGCGCATAGGCGGCGACGAATTCGTGGTGCTGCTGGAAGGTAACAGCAAGCGCGAAACCTTCGAGCGCGTAGCGCACAAGCTGGCAGAATCGTTGACCGAAGCGGTCATGATCGACGGACGCGAGATGTATGTCGCCGCCAGCATGGGCATCAGCGTGTTTCCGCACGACGGCACCGACAGCGAGACCCTGCTGCGCAATGCCGATACGGCGATGTATCGTGCCAAGACCGCAGGGCGCAATTGCTGGCGCTTCTTCGACGAGTCGATGGCGGCGCATGCCACGCGCCGGCTGGAACTCGAAACGGCGCTACGCCGCGCCGCCGAGCGCAGCGAACTGGTGCTGGTCTACCAGCCGCAGCGCTCACTGCACAACGACCGTATCGTCGCCGTCGAGGCCTTGCTCCGCTGGCAGCGCCCGGAGCGCGGCATCGTCTCGCCGATGGAATTCATTCCGCTGGCCGAAGACAGCGGCTTGATCGTGCCGATAGGGGAGTGGGTGCTCTTCGCCGCATGCACCCAGGCTGCGGCCTGGTGGCATGATTATCACGTAGAACTGCGCGTGGCCGTCAATGTGGCGGCCAAGCAGATCCACCACAAGGGGTTTGTCGAACAGGTGCGCGATACCCTGGCCATCACCGGCTTGCCGGCCAGGTTCCTCGAACTCGAAATCACCGAAAGCTCGATCATCGAAAACGTCGACGAGAGCGTGAACAAGCTGCACCAGTTGAAACGGCTCGGCGTGTCGGTTGCGATCGACGACTTCGGCACGGGATATTCCTCTCTGTCTTATCTCAAGCAGTTGCCGGTCGACCGACTCAAGATCGACCGCTCCTTCGTCAAGGACACTCCCGACGATATCGATGATTGCGCCATTGTGCGCACGGTGATCTCGATGTCGCACAACCTCGGCTTGTCGGTTATCGCGGAGGGGGTCGAGACGCAGCGCCAGCTCGATTTCCTGCGTGCCCAGCATTGCGACGAAATCCAGGGCTACTTGTTGTCGGTGCCGCTGCCGGCGCAGCAAATCACCGGCATGCTGATCGCCGAGCGGCAAAAAATAGCTAACGGTTAACTTTTTTAAAGGGGCTGGACAAATACAAAAGCTTCATGTAGTATTCAGTCATCCTCTGGCGATTGGGATAGAGAAATCGGCGACAAGCCGGCCAATACTTGAGTCGATTCGTAGCTGGGGGCACCATGCAGATAGCATGGGCGTCCAGTGAATCGTCTCAAGTATTGGCGATGCAAAAAATGTGATATGAGCCCACTTAGGTGGGCTTTTTTGCGTTTACCTTGTTTGATTTCCGCGTTCGATTTTGGGCTGAAACGATGAGCGATACCGCGCAATATTCCTGGGATTATCCGGCGCCCTTCACCATGCGCGTTGGCCCTCAAGCAGGCGATATCGACGGGCTGAACCACGTCAACAATGCCGTCTACCTTCAATGGTGCGAGCAGGCCGGCTGGGCTCATTCGGAATACCTGGGCCTACATCTCGAAGA
>DASVLM010000201.1:0-1776 GCA_036384875.1 Noviherbaspirillum sp. | reverse complement strand
CCGTCGACGCCGTATTCGCGCACCCAGTCGGACAGCCACTTCACCAGGTAGCCACGCACCGTCGTGTTCGGCAGCGGCTTCGCATTGGTATCGGGCTTGTTCTTCAGGATGGGCGGCAGGTCGACTGCCTGCTCGCGCTCGGTGCGGAAGTCCGGCAGGTAGGCGAGCTGCATCGTGAAGTCGTCGCGGCCGCCGTCGGGATAGCCCGGTAACCCGGCGCGCACCCACTCGCCGCTCCACCATTTGCCGAAGTCGAAATTGTTGTAGTCGATATAGCTGTGATAGTCGCGCAGCGTCGCATTCTCATGGCCGGGCCACAGCACGGGAATCTTGTATTCGGCCAGCGTCGCGATGTCGGCATAGCCGGGGTGATTCATCACCACGTCGAACAGCACGCGTATGCCTTGTGCATGCGCGGTGGCGATCATCTCGCGCAATTCCTCCGGCGTGCCCATGTTGGCATCGAGCTTCGTATAGTCGAGCGCCCAGTAGCCGTGATACGCGTAGTGCTTGAAGCTCTTGTTGCCGCCGACCACCCAGCCGTGGATCTGTTCATACGGTGCAGTGATCCACAAGGCATTGATGCCGAGCGACTTGAAATAACCTTCGCGCAGCTTCTTCGTCAGGCCGGCGAGATCGCCGCCATGGAAGGTGCCGATCTCGCCTTCGCCGTCCGGCGCACGGCCATAGGAATGGTCGTTGGCCGGATTGCCGTTGACGAAGCGATCAGTGATGACGAAATAGACGATGGGATTGTCGGCGAAGCCGGACGTTGTGGACGCGGCATGCGAGGACATGGCGCCGAGCGCCAGCGCGAGCGCGGCGCACGCCTTCTTCAGTGTCGTCATCCCTTCACTCCGCCTGCGGTGAGGCCGGAAATCATCCACTTCTGCGCCAGCAGGAACACTGCGGTGATCGGCAGGCCGGACAGGATCGCCGCCGCCGCAAAATCGCCCCACAGGTATTTCTGCTCGTAGAGGAAGAGCTTGGAGCCGACCGCCAGCGTCAGCTGGTCCTGCTCATGCAGCAGCACGGAGGCCACCGGGTATTCGATGATCGCGCCGATGAAGGCCAGCAGGAACACCACCATCAAGATCGGCAGCGCCATCGGCAGCAGCACGTAGAGGAAGGTCTGCCACGGCGTAGCGCCATCGACCTTTGCCGCTTCCTCGATCTCGACCGGTATCGTGTCGTAGTAGCCCTTGATGGTCCACACGTGCAGCGCGATGCCGCCCGAGTAAGCCAGCACCAGGCTGGCATGGCTGTCGATGCCCAGCCACGGCACATAGCTGCCCAGCACGTCGAAGATCGCATAGATCGCTACCAGCGCCAGCACGGCGGGGAACATCTGCAGCAGCATCAGCGCCGTCAATGCCTGCGACTTGAAGCGGAACTTCATGCGGGCAAAGGCGTAAGCCGCAGTGGTCGACAGCAGCAAAGTGACGCAGGCGGTGACGGTGGCGATCTTCACCGAGTTCCACAGCCAGCGCAACACAGGGAAATCCGGCTCGATCAGCGTGCCGTTCGGCCCTTGGTAAGAGAGGCCGAGCGCGAGCCGCCAGTGTTCGAGGCTGATTTCATTCGGGATCAAACTGCCGGTGGCGAAATTGCCGGGGCGCAGCGAGATCGAGAGGATCACGAGAAAGGGAAACAGTGTCAGCACGATGAGCGCGATGATGCCGGCGTGCGCGGCGAGCACGCGCCAGCGGCTGGAACGATGCGTAACGATTGCCATGTGGTTCTCTCCTTAACCTTTCACATTCACGCGCGCCAGGC
>DASVLM010000200.1:0-1940 GCA_036384875.1 Noviherbaspirillum sp. | reverse complement strand
GCCGCATTCTCAGTCATGACTCGCGAGCTCGTTTTCGATGGTCGAATGCAGCGCCGCGAAATCCGGTTCGCCGACGAAACGCCGTAGAATCCGGCCGCGCTTGTCGATCAGCAGCGCGGTCGGCGTCGCCATCACGCCGCCGAAAGCCGTGGCGATTTTGCCGGTGGTATCGAGAATCACCTTGAACGGCAGCTTGTGGATTGCCGTGTAGGCCGCGACATAATTCGGCGGGTCGTAATACATCGCCACCGCGAGCAAGTCGAAGCCGCGCGACGCGTAGTGCGTATACATGTTGACGATATCTGGCATTTCCTTGATGCAGGTGGCGCAACTGGTCGCCCAGAAATTGACGTAGACCACCTTGCCGCGCAATTCGCGCATCGTCACTGTTTCGCCTTTCAACGTGACAAAGGCGACATCCGGCGCAGGCGGGCGCGATTGCCAGACATACGCGGCGCCGGCGGCGACGGCGAATGCCGCCAGCAGCAGAAAGCGCTTCCAGTTCACAAACCATGCGAATGCCGTCTTCATAAACAATCACCCTGATGTTCTTCCTGACGAGGCCGGCGCGCGGCATCGTCCGGCCTCATTTTTTTGCGGCGCTCGCCAGCTGCTGCTCCAGCTCGTCGCGCGACACCGCGCCAACCAGCCGATGGCCGTTGGCAAGAATCATCGTCGGCGTGCCGTTGATGCCATGTTCCCTGCCATACGCGATGTTCTTTTCGACCGGGTTGGCGCAATTGGCCGCTGCACCGGGCACGGTACCGGTTCGCATCGCGTCGTCCCATGCCTTCGCACGATCCTTCGCGCACCAGATCGCCTTCGATCTATTCGAAGACCCCGGATGCAACTGCTCGATTGGAAAAAGAAAGACATACGCCGTCAGATTGTCGATGTCGCGCATGTCCTGTTCCAGCTTCTTGCAGTACGGGCAGTCCGGATCTTCGAAAATCGCCAGCCTGCGGCTGCCGTTGCCCTTGACAATCTTGATTGCACGCTTGAGCGGCAGGCTGTCGAACGGAATGGTGTTGATCTGGTCCAGATGCGCCTGGGTCAGGTTCTGATTCGCCTTGATATCGATCAGCGGACCGCCAAGAAGATAGCGGCCGTCTTCGGTCAGGTAAAAAATCCGATTGTCGACTACCGCTTCCAGTACGCCGGGAACGGGCGTCTTCGCAATGCTTTTGATCGCGTCGGCCGGAAAGTTCTGCTGCAGCGCGCCGCGCACCGCCGCCTCATCCGCCTGCGCCAGCAACGCCGTCAATGCGACGGCAACGGCCGCGACGCTGGAAAAAAATTTCATGGTGATCCCCTATCGTGAATTGCAACGGTCGTGAATGTCTTATTGCCAGCCATCTTTTTTATCACTTGCATGGCCCGAAACGGGAACGCGGCAAGACGACGCCTTCCGTAAACCGTCGCGCCCGGCGTGCCTTTTTCATCTCTCGCTTCTCCCGTCATAACCTGGCTGCCGGGTGCGCGATCCACCGGATCGCGCACCTCGATCGAGCCGCTACTCGGTGATTCCCTTGGATGTCGATGGCAACACTTCAGGCTTTCTTGCCTGCGTATCGGATTCCTTGCTGCACGAGTTCATGCCCTTCATCATGAAAAGCATCGATAGCGGGCATACCAGCGACAACAGGACCGGAGCGCTGCCGACGATCCAGGTACGGAACGCGGGCAGCGAAAAATAGGCGATGGCAAGCACCGCGCCGATGCCGGCACCGACCTTGAGCATCGTTTTGGTATCGCATTTCATGGAACGACTCCTTTAACGTGTTGGCATGAGGATTGCGTCAATGCGCAATCATTTTTGCTGCGGCGTGACGATCTTGTCCGCATACTTCTGCATGATCGCGCCCATTGCCTGCATCATTTCTGCATGCATCTGCAGGTTCAGCTTTTCGTTCCCGGGCGGCAGATCGGACATCATCCGA
>DASVLM010000199.1:0-4793 GCA_036384875.1 Noviherbaspirillum sp. | reverse complement strand
GCTGGCCATGACCTGGGCGGATCGCGTTTCTTTCGTGCTGACCGAATCGCTCGCCATCAAGCGCGTTGCGCCGCTCGACGTGCTGAAGGAAAAGGAAGATGCCGTCGCGCAGAACGAGGACGAGCGCTTCGATACCGATTTCGCCCTGATGACGGGGGAACTGGCAAAAATGATCGGCGACATCGTCGAGTCGCTCGGCGGGATGGAGCAAAAGAAAGCGGCCTGAGCGCCCGTTTTTCCCCCTGCATGCAACATCCGGCACGCAAATGCTCCCGATATTGGCGGAAATGGGCGCGAAAAATTGACTTGGCAAATATTGCTTCGTAGCATTACGTACGCCCCACCACGAAGCAGCCCGCCATGTCCTCCTCCCGTCGCCCAAGCGCGTTTCCGTTCCGCCTGACCACTCTCGGTGCTGCCGTCGCATCCATCATGCTGGCGGCCAATGCGCAGGCCGTGGCGCTCGGCAAGCTCAAGGTGTTGACCGCCCTCGGTCAGCCCTTGCAGGCGGAGATCGAGTTGATTTCCACCGTGCCGGAAGAAGCGGGATCGCTGGAGGCGAAAGTGGCTTCCTTCGACACTTTCCGTCAGACCGGCATCGAATACAACCCGGTGCTATCGTCGTTGCGCTTCGCCATCGACCAGCGCGGCGGGCGGCGCGTTATCCGTGTCACTTCGCCGCAACCTGTCAACGAGCCTTTCGTCGACCTGCTGCTGGAATTGCGCAGCAACGACGGTCGCCTGGTGCGCGAATACCTGTTCCTGCTCGATCCGCCAGGGACTGGCGATGCGGCGACCGCGCCGGTCGCTGCCGCTTCGGCCAGCGCGCCGCCGGCGGCTGCGCGCCAGCCGTCATCCGCTTCCGCTGGGCAGCCGGAAAATTCGCGACCGGTACAGGCTGCCCCCGCCAAGCCGGCCAGGCCGCCAGCGGCGCAGCACCATCCTGCGCAGGACACCAGGGCAGAACGGCTGGCGCGCAGCAAGCCGGCTGCTTCTCCCGGCGGGCCGCGTCTGGCCTTGACGGACATCAGCGTTTCGCCCGGTAGTGCGAGTTTCACGCCGGAAGAACGAACCGTCATGGAAAAGACGGTTACCGAAGCCAACGAGCGCGTGAGGATGCTGGAGCAGAAAGTCGATGCCTTGCAAAAGCTGCTGGTGGCGACGAACAATGTGCTGGCGGAACTGCGCAAGCACAACGACATGGTCAAGGTGCCGGCCGATATCGCACCACCGGCGACGGCCGCAGCGAGTGCGTCGGCTGCTTCGGCTGCAGCCGCGGCTACGCCAGCTGCACCGACGATTGCGCCGGCTACCGTCCAGGCGCCACCGACAGCGAGCCCTGCCGCCGGCGTACCCGACGCCAAGCCGCAGGAAAGCGTCTCGGCGACCGCCGTGGCTGCCGCTCCGCCTCCCGTTCGCAAGCCTGCGGCATCGGTACCTGCGAAACCGCGTCCCGCGCCCCCGCCGGCCGACACCGGCTTGCTCGACAATCTCTTCACCCTGTCTGTTGGTGGCCTGTCGTTGCTACTGTTCGGCGCAGCAGGTGCTTACTTGATGCGGCGTCGCCGGCAACAAAAGCCGGCTGATACGACCACGTTGTACGTCGAGGAAGGCACCGCGCCCGATACTGCCCCGGCCCCGACGATGAGCCGGGATGCCGATGCCGAGCAGAGCGTCTTCATTCCGGGCTACGCCGATACGGCAGCTTTGCCAGGCCTCGGCGACGACCCGGTGGCGGAAGCGGACGTCTACATCGCCTACGGCCGCGATGGCCAGGCCGAGCAGATCCTGAAGGATGCATTGCAGAAGCAGCCCGAGCGCCACGCCGTTCGCCTCAAGCTGCTCTCCATCTATGCCTCGCGCAAGGACAGGGAGAGTTTCGACCAGCTTGCGCGCGATCTGCACGCGATGACGGGCGGGCAGGGGGAAGAATGGTCGCACGCGGCTGCGCTGGGTACGGTGATCGATCCGGACAACGGCCTGTACGCCGCACATTCGCGCGAGCCCGAAGCGCAGGTCGCCATGCCTGGTGTTCCTGTGCCGGACTTGCCGCCGGCAACGTCGCCTGGCGAGCCGGCGGAGGACGCCGACCGCAGCGTGCCGTCCTTCGATTTCACCCACGACGACGCACCATCCGCCGAACTCGCGACGTCTGCGCCGGCACTGCCTTTGCTTGACATGGCGCCAACGCCGGTCGCTGAATCGGCGGCCATTGACCTCGATTTCGCACTCGATATGCCGAGCGTGCCGGCAGAGCAGGCGCCCACTCCTGGGCTGGTTGCCGAAGAGCGTCAGCCTGGTCCGGGGCCTATCGATTTCGACCTTGGCCTGGAAATGGCGCCAACCATGGAGCCGGCTCTTGAGCAGAGGAACGAGGCCGTTTCATCCGGCCCTGGTCCCATCGAATTCGAGTTGCCGGAATTGCCGCTGGCCGCGCCGGAAGCGCTTGTGACAGATTCCGCGCCACAGGCTGGCACGCCTTCGGAATCCGGCCCGGGACCGATCGACTTCGACTTTGAATTGCCGGAAATCCCAGCCTTGGCCCAGCTGGAAGAGAGCGCATCGGAATCGCAGCCGGCAGCGGGAACGAATAGAACGAATACGGAAACAACGCTCGATTTCGACAGCATGCTGGCGGACTTGCTGCCGCCGGAAAAGAAGCCGGAATAAAGCCTGGGAAGAGAAGGGATGAGGTGAAAATGAAAATGCCCGCTTGCGCGGGCATTTTGCATTTGGCGGAGTGGACGGGACTCGAACCCGCGACCCCCGGCGTGACAGGCCGGTATTCTAACCGACTGAACTACCACTCCTGAAACTGGGTACAGCTCATGTTCCGGCGACGGAACATGCGGCGTTTGTCACCACGCCTGAAGGGGCTGAACTATACAGCACTTGCCGCCGTTTGCCTAGTGGTCAGCCTTGTCAGGCCGCTATCCGCTGCATGCTGCCGCGATACACCGACAGCACGCGCAGCAGCCGGCCGACGAAGATGCCGCTGAACAAACCGTACAGCGTGCACACACTTGCTGCAAATGCGGCTTCTTGCTTGAGTTCCGGATGTATTGCGAGGGTGACGCCGACGATGTATTTGGTCAGGAAGATGCCCATCATCAGCATCATCGGCATCCAGCTGCCCGGCTGGCGGACGGTGCCGCTGGCCGGATCGGCGCTGATGCGGCTCGGATCGACCAGGCTCCAGGTCAGAGCGGTGCCGGCCAGCATCGCCACCAGCCAGATCGGCATGGCCGGGGAATCGGCGCTGAAGGTGGAAGCAATGCCCTGTACCGACAACCCCAGCATGACCACAGGAATCAGGAAGGCGGACCGCAGCGAGGTCACGCGGTCCACGCTTGCGACAACGCCGCGATACACGAGGAAGGCCAGCAAGGCCCATACCCATACCGGCGTCTTGGTCAGAATTTGCTGCAACATGTCGTTCTCCTTCGTTGTTGGTTGATGAGGCCATTCTGCCGGCGTGCGCGTCGCCGCGACACCGGATTGCGACGAAGCGCAGCAAACACGGAGCGAAGTGCGAGCCCGGCGCCGCGAGACGAAGCCGGCGGCGCTTCGCTACAATGGGTTCATCCCTCTCATGCGCAGGCATCTTATGCAATACGGCAACGACTCCCAGCTGTTCCCGCCCATCGAACCCTATCGCAGCGGCCGGCTGCAGGTCGACGAGGTACACAACCTGTACTGGGAAGAGTCCGGCAATCCCGCCGGCCAGCCGGTGCTTTTCCTGCATGGCGGGCCGGGTTCCGGCGCATCGGCGCGCCATCGCCAGTTCTTCGACCCGGCGCACTACCGCATCGTGATCTTCGACCAGCGCGGCGCAGGACGGTCCACGCCGCTGGGCGAGCATCGCAACAACACTACGCCATTGCTGGTGGCCGATATCGAACGCCTGCGCGAACTGCTTGGCATCGATCGCTGGCTGGTGTTCGGCGGTTCCTGGGGTTCGACGCTGGCGCTCGCCTACGGTCAGGCGCATCCGGAACGCTGCCTCGGTTTCGTGCTGCGCGGCATCTTCCTGTGCACGCGCGCCGAGGTGGACTGGTTCCTGAACGGCATGCGCTGGTTCTTCCCGGAAGTGCATGAGGAATTCGTGGCGCAGATTCCGCCAAGCGAGCGCGACGACCTGCTCAAGGCATTCGGGAAGCGCCTGTTTTCCGGCGACCCGGCGGTCTACATGCCCGCCGCGCGCGCCTGGAGCCGCTATGAAGGGCGCTGCCTGTTCCTGCGGCCCGATCCGGCGGCAATCGCCGACTTCAGCTCCGACGAAGTCAGCCTCGGCGTCGGCCGCCTGGAGGCGCATTACTTCCTGCACGACGGCTTCTTCGAGGACGACCAGCTGATCCGCGACGTCGGCCGCATTCGCCATCTTCCCGCCGTCATCATCCAGGGGCGCTACGACGTGGTCTGTCCGCCGGCTTCGGCTTTCCGCCTGCACGCGGCATGGCCGGAAGCGAAGATGCATGTGATTCCCGACGCCGGCCATGCCGCCTACGAGCCCGGCATCGCCGCAGCGCTCGTCGTTGCCACCGAGCAATTCAAGCGCAAGGGCGCATTCGATTAGTGGAGCGCCACTAGAAGCTTGTCGTGGTCCCTGCGGTAGACTGCGCCGACACGCATTCCCGGCAGAGACGACATGACCACACCTGCGACCGCACCCGCGACCACGCCGACCTTCCCGCACCTGCTCGCGCCGCTCGACCTCGGATTCACCACGCTCAAGAACCGCGTGATGATGGGCTCGATGCACACCGGCCTTGAAGACCGCTTCTATCACTATC
>DASVLM010000198.1:0-4325 GCA_036384875.1 Noviherbaspirillum sp. | reverse complement strand
CAGTTCGTGGAACGAGGTCTGTTCGCGCTGGCACAGCCGGATGACCGCCAGCATCACGCCCTTGGGCGAGGGCAAGGTGCCGGATGCCTTCAGTTCATTGAAATCGATGGTGTGTCTGATGGTGTGGCTCATGGCGAATTGGCGTCTTGATAGCGTTGACGGCGCGGCAGTGCCGGCCGCCGGATTCATGCAAACTCTGCGTTCTCGACCAGCCCGCCCAGCTCGCTGAACTCCAGCCGGATCGCGATATGCGCATTGCGCAGCTGCTCCCTGTCGCCACCACGGCATGCGCGTCCGGCAATGCGCGCTAGTTCGGCAAGTTCATGCAAGCCGAGATCGCAGCAAGAGTTCGCCAGGCGGCGAGTGCGGACTTCGATCTCCTGCCAGTCGTCGCTGTTGATCATGGCGCCGAGATAGACGATCTGGGGACCGATCGCGGCACGGAGCCGGTCGCGCAAGTCGAGCTTCGCGGACATGTCGCCGGCCGGCGTGGCGTACCGGCGAACGTCGTTGAACAAGACCGGCAGCGTCGGTTGTGTCGGCGGAGATGCGATCGGCAGATGCCGCGCCAGCATGTCGGCAAGGCGTTCGCGCACGATGGGTTTGGTGAGGTAATCGTCCATTCCGGCGTCGATGCAACGCTGTTCATCTCCCCGCATTGCATTTGCGGTCATCGCCACGATCCGAGTGCGGCGGCCGTTGCGGCGTTCCATCGTGCGAATCCGGCGTGCCGCTTCATAGCCGTCCATGACCGGCATCTGGCAATCCATCAGCACCAGCGCGTAGGGAAAGGCGGCCAGCGCGTCGAGCGCTTCCTGGCCGTTGGCGGCGATGTCTGTGTCGTAGCCGAGCTGGTGTAACTGGCGAACGGCTACCTGCTGGTTCATTGCGTTGTCTTCCACCACCAAAATGCGTTCCGGCCTGTGCTGCGCGGCTGCTGCATTGCTGTTTGACGTCGCAGTACGCTGCTGTTCGGCGTGTGTCGGCGGATTGCTGCGCGGCACGGCGATCGCCTCCAGCAACGCTGCCTGCCTGAACGGTTGCAGCAGCACTGCATGGAAACCGAGCGAAGCGGCATCGTCGCGATCGTCTTCATGGCTTGCAAGGAAAACCAGGCGTACCTGCGGAACGCGCGCCATCATCGCGGTTGCGAATGCATCCGGCTCCGAATCGGGAAGACGCGCGGCGAAGACCACGGACGGCCGCACGTGCGATTGCCATGCGAGCGCCAGAGCTTCCGCTGCGCAGGCAGCAAGCGTCACCTGCACGCCTGCTGCGCGCAGGCAGGACGCCAGTATTGCAGCCTGCCTGCCGTTGGGTTCCACCAGTAATACGCGCGTACCTTCGGGGGCGGGCGCCGGGAGCGAGAAGTCTGTGCCGACTGCCGGCAGCAGAAGATCGAAGCGGAACACCGCGCCGGCGCCGGGTGTGCTGTCGACGCTGATCGATCCGCCCATCAATTCGACCAGGCTCTTGCTGATGGAGAGTCCGAGCCCGGTGCCGCCGTATTCGCGCGTCACCGAATTGTCGGCTTGCGTGAACGGCGTGAACAAGGCGGTGATTTTGGCGGGATCGATGCCGATGCCGGTATCCGCCACTTCAAAACGGACCGTGCAGGTTTCCCCGTGGCGTCGCAGCTGCGTCAGAACCAGGCGCACTTCGCCCGACCGGGTGAACTTGATGGCATTGCCCACCAGGTTCAGCAGCACCTGGCGCAAGCGCACAGGATCGGCGGTAACCATGCGCGGCAGCGCCGGGTCGACATGGCACATCAGTTGCAGGCCCTTCTGGCGCGCGCGTGAGCCGACGATGTCCACGCTGCCCTCGGCTAACGCCAGCAATTCGCAATCGACGGCATCGAGATCGAGCTTGCCGGCATCGATCTTCGAAAAATCCAGCACGTCGTCGATGATCGCCAGCAGGGCATTGGCCGAGTCTTCGATGGTCTTGGCGAAATCCTCCTGCGCGGCATCGAGCAGGGTCTCGCGCAGCAGGCCGGACATGCCGATTACTGCATTGAGCGGCGTGCGGATTTCATGACTCATGGTGGAAAGGAAGATGCCGCGCGCAGCATTGGCCTGTTCGGCGGCTTCCTTCGCCTTCATGAGTTCGCGTTCGATGTTTTCACGGTGCAGCATCACGCGCCGCAGCTTCGCTGTGTAGGCCAGCACCAGGCAGGCGGCGGCGATGCGGAACCAGGTCAGCCCGCCCAAACCGTCCGGCGTCGTTCCGCTGTCGCGCCAGGCGAGGAGCACGGCGCCGGCGAGGATGCCGATGCCGAACACCATGCCGGATGCGACGAAGAAATGACGCTCACGGCAACTGCGGAAATAACGTATCAGGCGATTCATCTCGGCGATATCCAGTCGAGGGTTACTGCACCCATGGCGCTCAGAACTGTTCCCACTCTCCGCTGGAGTCGCCCTGTACCAGCGCAATCTTCCTGGCTCGTGGCTGCTGCAACGGCATTGCCGCCACGGGCTTTGCCGCACGCAGGTAGGGAATGACCTTGCCCAGCTCGCTTGCCCTCGCCGGTTCGCCCTGAGTGTTGCGGGCGTCGAGCTTGAACGCGCTGACTGCCTTCGCCAGTTGTGAAGACCGGTCTTGCAGGGATTGCGCCGCGGCCGCCGCTTCCTCGACCAGCGCGGCGTTCTGTTGCGTGACCTGGTCCATCTGCGTGATGGCGTCGTTGACCTGGCTGATGCCCGATGCCTGTTCGCGGCTGGCGGCAGCGATTTCATTCATGATGTCCGTCACGCGCTTGATGCTGTCGACGATCTCCTCCATCGTCGTGCCGGCCTGGTCGACCAGCTTCGAGCCGGCATCCACCTTTTCCACCGAGTCGCTGATCAGCGCCTTGATTTCCTTCGCCGCTCCCGCCGAGCGCTGCGCCAGGTTGCGCACTTCGGAGGCGACGACCGCGAAGCCGCGGCCCTGCTCGCCGGCGCGCGCCGCTTCCACCGCCGCATTCAGCGCCAGGATGTTGGTCTGGAAGGCGATGCCGTCGATGACGCTGATGATGTCGACGATCTTCTTTGCGGAGTCGTTGATCGCGCCCATCGTGCTCACCACCTGCGATACCACCTCGCCGCCCTTTTGCGCGACGGCGGTGGCGGATTGCGCGAGCTGGTTCGCCTGCAGTGCGTTGTCGGCGTTCTGCTGCACGGTCGACGTCAGTTCTTCCATCGACGATGCGGTTTCTTCCAGCGAACTCGCCTGCTCTTCGGTGCGCGAGGAGAGGTCCATGTTGCCGCTGGCGATCTGGTGCGATGCGGACGCAATTGCATCGGTACCGCCGCGCACTTCGCCGACAATGCGCACCAGGCTGTCGTTCATCAGTGCCAGCGCCTTCAGCAGGCGGCCGGTTTCATCCTTGGTCTGCGCATCGACGCGGCAGGTGAGGTCGCCTGCCGCCACGCTTTCCGCGAGCTTCAATGCGTCCTGCAGCGGACGGGAAACGATGCGTGCGATGAAGATCGCCAGCAGCGTGCTCACCACGATGCAACCCACGATGGTGGCAACAATCAATGCACGGGAATTCGCATAGACCTGCTCTCCTTCCGCCGCGGACCGGTTGCCGCCATCCACGTTGATTTTCACCAGCTTTTCAATCTTGTCGATCAGATCGACACTGAGGCGGAACGATTCGCCGCGGATCACTGCCTTGGCATCTTCATGCTTGCCCTCGCGCGACAGGCTGATGATCTTCTTGTGCTCGACCAGGTACTGGTTCCAAGTCGACATGAAGTCGTCATAGGCGGCGCGTTCTTCCGGCGAGGCAATCAGCTTCACATAGTTGTCATTGTTCTTGCGGATGCTTTCCATGATGCTGGCCATGAGGGCTTCATAGCGCGCCATGTCTTCCGGCGTGGACGAGAGGATGTGCTGCACTTCCTGCACGCGGTAGCGTGCGATATTGCTCTTGATTTCGAGCGCCGCCTGCACCGCCGGCATCCAGTTCGTGGCAAGCTCGTTGGCGCCTTCGTTGACTTTCTTCAACTGCAGGACGGAAAACACGCCCAGTGCGATGGTCAGCACGAGCACGATGGCAAACGATATCAGCAGCTTGGTAGCAATCTTGAGGTTGTAAAACGTATTCATATGCGGCTCCTGTCGGATTCGATTTTTTTCTGCTCAGGCAGCGAGCGGGGCGGCCATGTCCAGCTCCGGTGCGGAGACGAACTTGTCGATGTCGACCACGATCAGCATGCGGCCGTTGATGGTGCCCAGGCCGAGCAGCCAGTCGTTCACGGCGGTGTCGTTCATCACCGGTGCGGATTTGATGTGCTCCGGCGCCAGCGTGGCCACGTCGGAGACGCTGTCGA
>DASVLM010000197.1:0-5292 GCA_036384875.1 Noviherbaspirillum sp. | reverse complement strand
GCAAATCGCGGCGCGTCATGTCAAGGCCGACTGCGTAACCCCAGACATGACCGGCTGCATCGGCTGCGGTAATGTTCTTCCCGGCCTTGCCTATGGCTGCGACCAATTCAAGTTCGTGATGGAGATCGTTCGTCATTCCCGGATAAGGCATCTCGCCCACGACTCCATGAGGGACAGGCAATACGGCGTCCGCAGGTTTCATGAAAAAGAAAGGCGCTTCACGTCCGGTAGCGCCCATTTCCTTGGCATGTTCGACATAGTTGCGGCCGACGCAGTAGATGCGATGGACGGGGAAGGATTCATTCGAGCCTGCGACTGGGACGGCTGCAACTTTCGGCGGGAAAACGTATTGCATCGATCACCTCCTTGATGAATTTTTCATTATGCCACCGGGGATAAAAATGCGTACCCGGCACTTTTCTTCGCGCAGCAAGTCCCAATATGCATAACGGCTTGATGCAGTCGTCATGAAGGAGCTTCGATGTTTTTTCGCTTGGGCAAACTCTTCCGCGCGGCAGGGCGCGATCTGGTCGTGCTGTGGTACGCATGCCGCAACCCGCGTACACCGGGAGCGATCAAGCTTGCTGCGCTTCTCCTGGGAATTTATGTCATCAGCCCGATCGATTTGATTCCCGATACCCTGCCCATAATTGGCTGGGTGGACGACGTAACGCTGCTCGCATTCGGCATTCCTGCCTTGTTGCGTATCGTGCCGCGCGACTCCTTGCAAGCTGCGCATGCCGCAGCAGATAGATTTCTCTCGCGCTGGGCATTCTGGCGCAATGGATAACCAGCCTCGTACATAAAACAAAACCGTCTTGCCGGACGACCGGTAAGACGGTTTTGCATGAAGCGGCAGAAGCAGCGAATCAGCCTTCGCCGAGATAGGCTGCCTGCACCTTCGGATCGTTGAGCATGTCCTTGGCGTTGCCGGACATCGTGATCAGGCCCGAATCCATCACATAGCCACGGTGCGCGGCCTGCAACGCCAGCTTCGCATTCTGCTCCACCAGCAGAATGGTCACGCCTTGTGCCGAGACGTTGCGAACCACTTCGAAGATCTTTTCCACCATGATCGGCGACAGGCCCATCGACGGTTCGTCCAGCAGCAGGAGCTGCGGGTGGCACATCAGCGCTCGTGCCATCGCCAGCATTTGCTGTTCGCCGCCGGACAAGGTACCGGCCAGCTGTGCGGAGCGTTCCTTCAATCGCGGGAACACGCCGAACCATTTATCGATGTCGGCCTGAATGCCTTCCTTGTCGTTGCGCGTATAAGCGCCCATCAGCAGATTTTCCAGAATGGTCATGCGGGTGAACACGCCGCGGCCTTCCGGCACCATGGCCAGCTTGTTCTTGACCAGTTCGAACGACTTGGCACCCATGATCGGGCTGCCCGAATAATGGATCTGGCCTTCGACCTTGCAACCGGGCAGCGTGCCGGTGATGGCCTTCAGCGTCGTCGTCTTGCCTGCACCGTTGGCGCCGATCAGCGTGACAAGCTCGCCCTTGTTGACTTCGAGGTCGACGCCCTTGACCGCCTGGATGCCGCCGTAGGCAATCTTCAGGCCGCTGATCTTCAGAATATTCTCGTTCATTAGTGGCCCCCTCCCAAGTAGGCTTCGATCACCGCCGGATTCTTTTGGATTTCCGTCGGCACGCCCTCCGCGATCGGCTTGCCGTAATCCAGCACGGTCAGGCGGTCGCACAGGCCCATCATCAGTTTCACGTCGTGTTCGATCAGCAGAATGGTCTTGCCTTCCGCTTTGATCTTGACCAGCAGTTCGCGCAATGCGAGCTTCTCGGTGGCGTTCATGCCGGCGGCCGGTTCATCCAGCGCCAGCAGTTGCGGATCGGTCGCCAGCGCACGGGCGATTTCCAGGCGGCGCTGGTCGCCATAGGACAGGTGGCGCGAGGTGCGGTTAGCGAACTGAGCGATGCCGACGAAGTCCAGCAGTTCCATCGCACGACGGCGGATCGCCGCCTCTTCGTCGCGTGCCGCCTTGTGGTGAAACACCGCGCCGAACACGCCCTGGTGGGTACGCACGTGACGGCCGACCATCACGTTTTCCACTGCCGACATTTCGCCAAACAGGCGGATGTTCTGGAAGGTACGCGCGATACCGGCCTTGGCCACTTCATGCGGCGCGGACGGCGAATATGGCTTGCCGGCCAGTTCGAAGGAGCCGGTATCCGGCTGATACAAACCGGTGATCACGTTGAAGAACGTCGTCTTGCCGGCGCCGTTGGGACCGATCAGGCCGTAAATCTGGCCGCGGTTGATCTTGATGCTCACGTCCGACAATGCCTGCAGGCCGCCGAAACGCTTGTTCACGCCCTGAATCTTGAGAATGATTTCTTCGCTCATGGTTTTCCTTATGCAGCAAGCGCGGTAGGTTCTTTTTCGTCGTGACGTTTGGTGGCGTTCGCATCCATACGGTCTTCATGCATGGGCGACGGCCAGATGCCTGCCGGGCGATACAGCATGATGACGACCATTGCCAAGCCGTACAGCAACTGGCGCAGCACTTCCGCTTCGATCAGCACGGTGCCGAACAGCTGCTGCTGCATCGGCTCCACTACGTGGCGCAACACTTCCGGCAGTGCGGCGAGAATCGCGCCGCCCAGCACCACGCCGGGAATGTGCCCGATACCGCCCAGCACCACCATCGCCAGGATCGCGATCGATTCCATCAGCGAGAACGATTCAGGCGATACGAAGCCCTGGAACGACGCGAACATCGCACCGGAAACGCCGCCGAAAGATGCGCCCATGGCGAATGCCAGCAACTTGATGTTGCGCGTATTGATGCCCATTGCCTTGGCGGCAATTTCGTCTTCGCGGATCGCCACCCAGGCGCGGCCGAGGCGGGAATGCTGCAGACGAATCGACACGAAAATGATCGCCGCGCACAGGCCCAGGAAGAGGAAGTAATACGCATTCACCGATGGCATCGAAAAACCGCCGATATGGACCGTCGCATTCGAACCCGCCTCGCCCGCCAGCGACACGCCGAAGATACGGATCGGGTCGATCAGGTTGATGCCCTGCGGACCGTTGGTGATGTTGACCGGTGCGTTCAGGTTGTTCATGAAGATACGAATGATCTCACCGAAGCCCAGCGTCACGATCGCCAGGTAGTCGCCACGCAGTTTCAGCGTCGGAGCACCCAGCAGCGCGCCGAAAACGGCTGCCAGCGCGGCACCGAGGGGCACGATCAGCCATACGGAGAGATGAATGCCGTTCTGTAGCACGCCCTGCCCCAATACCGAGAGCATCGCGTGGCCGATGGTCGGATACTCGTCGATGAAGGACTGCAGCACGGTGGCGAACTGTGGCGATGCCAGCAGTCCGGTCATGTAGGCACCCAAGGCATAGAAAGCGATGTAGCCCAGATCGAGCAGGCCCGCCATGCCGACCACGATGTTCAGGCCGAGCGCCAGCATGATGTAGAGCAGCGCCAGATCCATGATGCGGACCCAGGAGTTGCCGTAGTTGGAGGCAATGAACGGAAACGCGACCAGCACGATGGCGAGGACGGCGAAGCTGACTACCGCCTTGCGCGGATTGTTTTTGACGTCGAATAGTGTAGACATGAATCTCTCCTGTTCCTAGCCTTAGGCGCGGTCTGCGACACGTTCACCCATGATGCCCGACGGACGCAGGGTCAACACGATGATCAGCACGACAAATGCGAAGATGTCCTGATAGTTACTGCCGAGGAAATTGCCGGTCAGGTCGCCGATATAACCTGCGCCAAGGCTCTCGATCAGACCAAGCAGAATGCCGCCGACCATGGCGCCGTAGATGTTACCGATACCGCCCAGCACCGCTGCGGAGAATGCCTTCAGGCCAGGTACGAAGCCCATCGCAAATTGTGCGGAAGAATAGTTCGCCCCCCACATTACGCCTGCCACTGCTGCCAGTGCGGCGCCAATGGCGAACGTCATGACGATCACGCTGTTGGAATCGACACCCATCAGGCCGGCCACGCGCGGGTTTTCGGCCGTGGCACGCATTGCACGACCCATGCGGGTCTTTTCAACCAGCAGAACGAGGGCAATCATCGAGCCGGTTGCCAGAACCAGCAGCATGACCTGCGTCGGCGAAATCAATGCGCCACCGATGTTGAACGGAGTCTCCGGCATGACGCTCGGGAAAGGAATCGGGCTGCGGCCCCAGATCATCATGGCGAAGGTTTGGAGAAGAATCGACACGCCGATCGCGGTGATCAGCGGTGCGAGGCGCGGTGCATTACGCAGTCGACGATACGCAACACGCTCGATAATGATATTGACGAGCACGCACACTGGAATCGCGCCAAGGATCGCGATGATCAGCTTGACGACACCCGGCAGGTTGGGTGCCACGTTCTGCACCACCTTGAGGATGGTAACACCCGCCATTGCACCGACCATGAGCACGTCGCCGTGCGCGAAGTTGATCAGGTTGAGGACCCCGTACACCATGGTGTAACCGAGTGCGACGAGAGCATACATGCTGCCCAGCACCAGTCCGTTGATGATTTGTTGGATAAATGTATCCATAGTTTTCCTACTCTCTAGAAAAGATCGTTCAAATCGGTCTACAACTTCGCGAGCGCACGTGATGTGCGACTGCAACAAAACCCCATCCGGATAACAAAACGGCACCCCGATGCAATTGCAGGGTGCCGCGTGATACCGGTAGCACTATCTGTGCAGACTTACAGCGTAGCTACGCGAGGCGGTGGTGTGAGTGGTGCGCATGACTGTGTCTCCTGACTTCCTTGCTACTTTTTTGTAATTGGGAACTGCATTATTTCGTAGTCACCACAGCCGGGGCGGATTATACCCAACCGGCTGCCATTCATACATCGAGGAAACACGTATTGCTTTCCTCATCGTGTCCTCTTTCCTTTATATCCAAAAAAACGAGAAGTTTCTGAATATTTGTACCGGATTGCCCGGCTTGCCGCCTTGTGATTCCGACTGAAGTGTCCAAGGCAGCGGTGGCATTGGAAGAGAACCGATGGCTGCAATCATAACGAGGAAGATAATTAACAATTGATGGAAAATGGTACGCGCTCCTGAATTAAATTCCGGAGCACTCCAACAATCGAGAGGGTCCTTAGCCGATGCGCCCCCCCGACAATCCCTTGGGCATCGGGAAGGTCACGTTTTCCTCGGCGCCTGCCAAGGGCCGAACGCTTTTCGCGCCAAGTTCTTTCAGGCGATCGATCACTTGTTGCACCAGTATTTCGGGTGCGGAGGCGCCGGCAGTCACGCCAATTCGCAACTTTCCTTCGATCCACG
>DASVLM010000196.1:0-7657 GCA_036384875.1 Noviherbaspirillum sp. | reverse complement strand
GATGGCGGTGTGGAGCAGCCAATACCCGTTCGTGCAAAACTGGCTGACTGCCAAGCTGCTCGCGCTGGTCGCTTACATCCTGCTCGGCACCATCGCCCTCAAGCGCGGCAAGACGAAAACTGTGCGCACCATTGCTTTCGTCGCTGCGCTGGCGGTGTTCGCCTACATCGTCAAGGTCGCCATCACGCGCCAGGTCATCTGAGAGGAAGCGCTTGGAACAATTCACCACTTTTGCGCAATCCGGTGTCGCACTTGGCGACCTGCAGCTGTTTCGCGATATCGCGCCGCAGGAAGTCATGCCGCTGCTGGCCGACTGCCCCGTCGTACGCGTGGCTGAAGGTGAAATCGTCGCGGATGCCCGGCACAAGGGTGGGCGGCTTTACATCGTGCTGCGCGGCGCACTCAGCGTCATGCATGCCGATGCAATGAGCGCCGGCGAACGCGCGACCGCGAAGGTCCTGCCGGGCGAATGCGTGGGAGAACTGTCGGTGCTCGACGAAAGCGGCAGCTCGGACAGCATGTGTGCGCTCGAAGAATCGGCGCTGCTGGTGATCGATGCGGAACGCCTGTGGCGCCTGATCGACGAGTCCAACGGCGTGGCGCGCAACCTGCTGCGCCTGCTATCGTTCCGCGTGCGCGCCGCCAATGCGCAGCTGCGACGCCGCCACAAGGTCGGCGAGTTCTATCGGCAGCTTTCGATGGTCGACGGCCTCACCAATCTCTACAATCGCGCCTGGCTCGACGAGAACCTGCCGGCGATGGTGAGCACTGCGCATTCAGCCGGAGAGCCGCTGTCGGTGATCATGATCGACATCGATCGCTTCAAGCAATTCAACGACGAGCACGGCCACCAGTGCGGCGACGAGGCATTGCGCGCAGCGGCGAAGGTGATCGTGGATGGCCTGCGTCCGACCGACTGCGCCGCGCGCTACGGCGGCGAGGAACTGATCGTGCTGCTGCCGGCGACAAACCGTGACGCCGCCGCCATGGTGGCGCAACGCCTGTGCGAACAGCTGCGTGAATCCGTGGTGTTTGCAGACATGCGCAAACCCCTGCCGCACATGACGGCTTCCTTCGGTGTCGCCACGCTGGCAGACGGCCAGGATGGGCAAGCGCTGGTAGCGCAAGCCGATGCTGCACTCTATCGCGCGAAGGAAGCCGGCCGCGACCGGGTTGCAGGCTGAGCCAGCGGTACCAGCCGGTATAATGGCGGTCTTCGCAGTTCCTCTTAGACCGTCATGCTTCGCGCCCCCGAACTCCTCCTTCCCGCCGGCTCGCTCGCCAAGATGCACGCCGCATTCGACTACGGCGCCGATGCCGTCTATGCCGGCCAGCCGCGCTACAGCCTGCGCGCCCGCAACAACGAATTCTCGAAACTGGAAACGCTTGCCGCCGGCATCAGCCAGGCCCACGCACGGGGCAAGCTGTTCTTCGTCGCCAGCAACATCTTCGCGCACAACGCCAAGCTGAAGACCTACCTGCGCGACATGGCGCCGGTCATCGAGATGAAGCCGGATGCGCTGATCATGGCCGATCCCGGCTTGATCATGATGGTGCGCGACCAGTGGCCCGAGATCCCGATCCACCTTTCGGTACAGGCCAACGCAGTGAACTGGGCCGACGTGAAATTCTGGCAACGCATGGGCCTGACGCGGGTGATCCTGTCGCGCGAACTCTCGCTCGACGAAATCGAGGAGATTCGCCAGCAATGCCCGGACATGGAGCTGGAAGTCTTCGTGCACGGCGCGCTGTGCATTGCCTATTCCGGGCGCTGCCTGCTGTCGGGTTACTTCAACCATCGCGACGCCAACCAAGGCACCTGCACCAACTCCTGCCGCTGGGATTACAAGGTGATGAACGCGGCGGAAGACGCCAGCGGCGACATCGCCCGCATTCCGGTCGAGACGATCAAGTTCAACTACCAGCAGGCGCTCGAAGAGGCAAACCAGTCCTTCGCCGCGCTGGGCGATGCACCGCGCCATCCGCTCGCCGACCAGCCTTACCTCATCGAGGAAGCCGGACGTCCCGGACAGCTGATGCCGATACTCGAAGACGAGCACGGCACCTACATCATGAATTCGAAGGATCTGCGCGCGGTCGAGCATGTCGAACGCCTGGTGAAGATCGGTGTCGACTCGCTGAAGATCGAGGGCCGCACCAAATCGCTGTATTACGTCGCGCGGACCGCGCAGGTGTACCGGCAGGCGATCGACGATGCGGTGGCGGGACGACCTTTCAATGAACATCTGCTTGGCGAACTGCAGGGCCTGGCGAATCGCGGTTATACCGACGGCTTCTACGAGCGCCACCATACGCAGGAATATCAAAACTACATGAGCGGCGTCTCGCAAGTCGACCGCAGCCATTATGTCGGTGATGTGCAATCGGTTGCCGACGGCTGGGCCGAAGTCGAAGTGAAGAACCGCTTCGCCCTTGGCGACCGGCTGGAAGTCATCCACCCGAGCGGCAACCAGGTCGTAACGCTGGACAACATGCGCGCGCAAGACGGCACGCCGATCGACGTCGCACCCGGCAGCGGCCATCGCGTCCGCATTCCGCTCGACGCGCGCTACGACAAGGCGCTGCTGGCAAGATTGTTATAAGACAGGCGCGGGGCACTTCCTTGATGTTTTGCTGTCAACACCTTTCCTGCGTTCATGCATTGTCTTTGTCTGGTACATTCATGTCGCACAACTCCGGAGGAACGCCATGAGATGGGAAGGCAACCGCGAAAGCGACAACGTCGAAGACCGCCGCGATGACAGCGGCGGCGGCGGCTTCAGCATCGGCGGCGGATCGATCGGCCTCGGCTCCATTGCAATTGCAGTGGTGGCATCGCTGCTGTTCGGCGTCAATCCGCTATCGGTACTCAGCATGCTCAGCGGCGGCGGCCACATGGCGCCGGTGCAACAGCAGGCGCCCGCACATCGCCCGCCGGCGGACGATCACATGGCCAAGTTCGTCGCGACCGTACTGGCCGATACCGAAGATACCTGGACCGAGCTGTTCCGCGAACAGGGCCGCAATTACGTGAAACCGCATCTCGTGCTGTTCCGGAATGCCACGCCGACCGCCTGCGGCACCGGACAGACTGCCACCGGCCCCTTCTACTGCCCCGGCGACCAGAAGGTCTACATCGACCTCAGCTTTTACCAATTGATGAAGCAGCGCTTCCATGTCTCCGGCGAATTCGCGCAGGCCTACGTGATCGCGCATGAAGTCGGCCACCACGTGCAGAACCTGCTCGGCATTTCCGGCAAGGTGGATGCCGCGCGCCGCCGCGTATCCGAAGTACAGAGCAATGCATTGTCTGTGCGGCTGGAGCTGCAGGCCGACTGCTTCGCCGGCGTCTGGGCCTACCACGCGAACCAGGCACGCAGCATCCTTGAAGACGGCGATGTGGAAACCGCCCTGAACGCCGCCAGCGCGATCGGCGACGATGCCTTGCAGCGGCAGGCGCGTGGCGAAGTCGTGCCGGATTCGTTTACGCACGGCACGTCGGCGCAGCGCGTGCGCTGGTTCAAGCGCGGCATCGACACCGGCAAGGTATCTTCCTGCAATACATTCGAGGCGCGGCAGCTGTAATACAATTCGGCAATGATGCACGACTCCACCCTGCGCAGCTTGCGCACCTCGCTCGACGACCTTCGCCTCAAGCACACGTCCATTCAGGATTTCTGCAAAACATGGCGTAATGAAACCGCCCTGCTCGCCGCCTTGCCTGCACGCTACCAGCAAGTGATGGAAGACCTGCTCGGCCGCATGGAAGCGGGCAGCCTCTTCACCGAAGAAAGCTGCTCCTTCAGCCAGGAAGACTTGCAGGCCAACCTCTCGGTGTGGCTCGACAAGGCAGAACAAACATTGCGGGGCTGACATGCAAAAAATCGATTTCACGCTCGACGGCGAATACGTCGAACTCAATCAACTGCTGAAACTGGCCGGCGTATGCGACAGCGGCGGCGCCGGCAAGGCGATCGTCGCCAGCGGCGCTGTTTCCGTGGACGGACAAGTCGAATTGCGCAAGACCTGCAAGATTCGCGCAGGACAAGTCGTAGCGATCGACGACATACGTATCCGTGTGCAGGCTGGTTGAACGGCAACGCTTGCCGGCCCGCCTGAACCCGCTGCCGATCCGCCTGTCCATCCCTGGTGACGCAGACTGATGCCGCTCCCATGACGCTTGCCGGTTACCGCAAACTGGTTTTCATCGACCTCGAATCCACCGGTGCGCATCCCGTTCAGGATGCGATCACCGAGATCGGCATCGTGGAAGTTGCCGACGGCGAAGTGACGCGCTGGTCGACGCTAGTAAATCCCGAATTGCCGATCCCGCCTTTCGTGCAGAAACTCACCGGCATCACCGACGACATGGTGCGCGACGCGCCCTTGTTTTGCGACCTGATGAACGAAGTACGCGCCCGGCTCGACGGCGCGCTGTTCATCGCCCACAACGCACGCTTCGATTACGGATTCCTGCGCAATGCCTTCCGGCGCTGCGGCGAAAGCATACGTTGCGATGTGCTCGATACCATCAAGCTATCCCGCAAGTTTTTTCCTGGAGAAGCACGGCACAGTCTCGACGCGCTGATCGAAAGGCATGGCCTGCCGGCCGACGCACGGCATCGCGCGCTGGCCGATGCGGAAGTGCTGTGGGAATTCTGGCGCAAGCTGCAGGAAATCATCGAACCCGACGCATTCGACGCAGCCGTGCGGGAGTTGCTGCGCAAGCCGCACCTTCCGCCGCATATCGACCCAGATGTATTCGACGACCTGCCCGATGGCCCTGGCGTCTATGTTTTCTACGGCGAGAACGACGTGGCGCTCCATGTCGGCCGCGCGGCGCAATTGCGGGCGCGCGTGCTGACTCACTTGCATTCGGAATCGCCCTCGCCGAAGGATGCATTGCTGATGCGCGAGACAAGGCGCATCGAATGCCGTGAAACCGCTGGCGAGATCGGTGCGCAACTGATCGAATCACGACTCATCCGGACGCTGCGCCCGCTACATGTTCCTGCACGGGACAAGCCGCGCGAAGCATGGAGCTGGCATATACAGTCCACGCCGCCGCTGGCCGTGCTGACGAGCACGGCTACAGCCAGCTTTGGCGTCGACGGAAATTTCCATGGATTGTTCAATTCGGAAAAAAAGGCCGACATGGCCTTGTGTGCGCTGGCCGTGAAACACCGGCTATGCCTTGCGACGCTCGGCATCCAGGACGAGCCCTCACATCAATGTCCGCATTGCCTGGAACCTGATGCACTCCAGCGTCAGCGTCTCGAAGCAGCGTTGCGCTCGATAAAACTCCGGCAGTGGCCATGCGACGGCGCTGCCGGAATGGTCGAAACCAGTGCTGGCGGCAAAACGGAAATTCACGTCATCGCCAACTGGAGTTACGTCGCCACGGCCCGCTCCGCCAACGAATTGCACGCGATTGTCGCGAAGCTTTCTGCGCTGCCTGTATTTGATGCAGATACCTACAAGATCGTCACGCACGCACTTTCCACAGACAAGGCCCGCCTGATTCCGTTATCGGAATGCGAAGCGATGCTGCTCACCGCCGCCGACCGCAACAGCGTGGCGCACTAGCCGCCGCTCTTCTTTTTCCCGGCGTTCATTCGCTTCTGCCATTGCTCGGCCCACTGGTGCAAGGGCAGTAACGCCTCCAGCAATTTCCTGCCCGAAGGCGTGAGCGAATAACCTTCGCCCTCTTCCAGCGATACTATCTCCGCCTCGCGCAGATCCCGCAGGCGCTGGTTCAGTACTGTTGGCGACATGGTGTCGCAGCGATCTCGCAATTCCCTGAAGTTCAACGGCGCATCGCGCAACTCCCACAACACGCGCAACACCCAGCGCCGCCCCAGCAGATCGAGCAACGCCATGATGGGTCGGCCGGTTTGCGAGCCGCGCACGGGACTACCGGGTTTCGGCAAAACCATCGCATCTCCACGCTACGAAATATGTAGCATCATGCTACAGTAAACGTAGCGCCATGTCGAGAAACCGAGAAGGCGCCCACCCTTCCAAGGAGACCTTCATGATGAACGAGAGAATGGCACCCGCAGTCCCGCCCTATGCACCCGACATCGCGGATGCTTTCACACGCATCATGCCGCCCGGCGTGGAGCCGCTGCTGCTATTTCGTACGATGGCACGCAGCCCGCGCGTCCTGCAACGCATGTTTGCGGGCAACCTGCTCGACCGCGGCACAATCGACCTGCGCGAGCGGGAGTTGATGATCCTGCGTACCTGCGCACGCTGCCGTGCCGAATACGAATGGGGTGTGCACGTCACCATGTTCGGCCAACGTGCCGGGTTCACCGAAGCGGAAATCGCAGCGACACTCGCCGATACAGCAGACACCGGACCATGGAATGAAAAGGAGGGAGCGATAGTGCGCCTTGCCGATGAATTGCACGACGGCGCAGGCATCTCGGAGGCATTGTGGCAGGAGTTGTCCGCACATTTTTCATCCGAGCAGATACTGGAACTCATTGCGCTGGCAGGCTACTACCACGCGATCTCGTTCATGGCGAACGGCTTGAAGCTCGATGGCGAGCACTATGCGGCCCGCTTCGAGCAATACGCAATGAAAAGCCGGTAGCGGGCCGGACACCCGCTACCGGAAGCTGCTTAGGCTACCTTGATTTCAATCCTGCGCGGCTGGGCGTGCTCCGCTTTCGGAATGCGCAGCTTCAGCACACCGTTATTGAACTCCGCTGCCGCCTTCTCGCTGTCGAGTTCCTTCGACAGGGTGAAGACGCGGCGGTAACGCGGCAAGCGTACTTCTGCGTGCGTGGATTCCATTCCCTCGGGTACCGGCAGCGCGACTTCGCCTTCGATGGTGAGGCTGTCCGCTTCCAGGTGCAGGTTCAGTTTGTCCTTGGGCACGCCGGGCAGGTCGGCGAACAGGGTGATGCCGGATGCGTCCTCGACCACATCCACCGGTGGCAGCAATGCCGGCTCGGGCCGTGCGGTTTGTTGCTGCTTGTTGCTGGTCAGGTTGTTTTGTTCCATGGCTTTACTCCTTCTTTACTGGACGGCGCTTATTGAACTGCGATACGACGCGGTTGCGGCGCCTGGCGGCGCTTGATGCTGACACGCAGCACACCGTCGCGATACTCGGCAGTCACGCCGCTGGGGTTGATGTCATCGTCGGGCAGGCTGACGACGCGGCGGAAGCGGCCGGCAAAGCGCTCGTTGATATGCAGCGTGGTCTTCTCGTCTTGCGCCGGCAGATTGCTTGCGCGCTCGCCGGCAATGGTCAGCACGCCTCGCTCCAGGTTGACTTCGATGGTGTTCGGATCGAGTCCCGGCGCGAACGCATACAGTTCGAGCGATTGCGGCGTGCTGCCGATGTTCAATGCGGGGTAGCCGCCGCGGCCAACGCCGCGAATGCTGGGGCCGGATTCAAAGACATCCTGGAGTTCGCGCTGCAGGCGGTCCAGTTCTGCGAATACATCGCGGGGAAACAGTGATCGGTACATGTTTGCATCCTCCATGTGGGTTGAGTCGCCATGGGGATCGTTCCCCTGGAGCCTGACGAATCAGGCTCCGCTTGGCTTGCAACCTCAACATGGGACTGGCAGAACAGGTTTTCAAGATCTTGAAATTGCAGTCCGGCGCCACCATTTCCTTCCGAATGTAAACAAAAAGGGCC
>DASVLM010000195.1:0-3540 GCA_036384875.1 Noviherbaspirillum sp. | reverse complement strand
CAATTCGTGCTTGAAGCGAAATTCGGCTTCAACAAGATGACGCTGAAGCTTTTCTTTTCCGACCTCGCCAAGAACGTCGTCGTCGGCGCCGCCATCGGCCTGCCGCTGGCTTGGGTGATCCTGGCGCTGATGGAAAAATCCGGCGGCCTGTGGTGGCTCTATGCCTGGTTCGTCTGGAGCGGGTTCCAGCTGCTGATGCTGGTGCTGTACCCGACTGTGATTGCCCCGCTGTTCAACAAGTTCACGCCGCTGCAGGACGAGTCGCTGCGCACCCGCATCGAAAACCTGATGCAGCGCGTCGGGTTCGCGTCGAAGGGCCTGTTCGTGATGGACGGGTCCAAGCGCAGCGCGCATGGCAACGCCTACTTCTCCGGCTTCGGCGCCGCCAAACGCATCGTGTTCTTCGACACCCTGCTTGCACGCCTCGGCCCGCAGGAGATCGAGGCGGTGCTGGCGCATGAGCTCGGGCATTTCAAGCTGAAGCATGTGATCAAGCGTATCGGCGTCATGTTCATCCTGTCGCTTGGCTTTCTTGCATTGCTGGGGTACCTGAAACAGCAGACCTGGTTCTACACCGGCCTCGGCGTGGACCCGATGCTGCTGGCGAACAACGACGCCATGGCGCTCATCCTGTTCACGCTGGTATTGCCGGTCTTCACCTTCCTGTTTTCGCCGCTGGTATCGCTCACTTCGCGCAAGCATGAATTCGAAGCGGATGCCTTCGCGGTGAACTACACCAACGCACAGGATCTCGTATCGGCGCTGGTCAAGCTGTACGAGGACAACGCCTCGACTCTCACGCCCGACCCGATCCACTCCGCGTTCTACGATTCGCATCCGCCGGCCTCGGTGCGGATTCGCCAGCTGCAATTGCAGGCCGGCAGGTAAGCATGGCGAGCGGACTCGTCATTGCGGCGCACGGCCGTCATTACCTGGTGCAGGCCGGGGACATTCGACTGCAGTGCGTCACCCGCGGCAAGAAGAGCGACGTTGCGACAGGCGACATCGTCAACTTCAAGCAGACTTCTCCCGATCAGGGCGTGATCGAGTCCATTGCTGAGCGCAAGACCCTGCTCTACCGCTCGGATCAGTACAAGTCCAAATTGCTGGCGGCGAACGTAACGCAATTATTCATCGTAGTTGCGACCGAGCCGGGTTATTCGGACGACCTGGTGTCGCGCGCCCTCATCGCCGCCGAGGCTGCTGGTATTGCCACACACCTGATCTTGAACAAGATCGATATGACGGACTCTTTGCCAAAGACGCGCGAGCGCCTGTCACTCTATGCAAAACTCGATTACCCGATCCATGAAGTGTCGGTAAAGAAGTCGACCGAAGAAACCAAAGCCGCGCTTCTTCCATTGCTGCAAGGGCAATCCACCATTCTGATCGGACAATCCGGCATGGGAAAATCTTCCCTGATCAATCTCCTGGTGCCGGATGCAGAACTTGCCACGCGGGAAATCTCGGCCGCGCTCGATTCCGGCAAGCACACCACCACCTTCACGCGCCTGTTCAGGCTTGACGACCATAGCAGCATTATTGATTCGCCCGGCTTCCAGGAATTTGGGCTCTACCACCTGACTGAAGGCATGCTTGAACGCGCCTTTCGTGAGTTCCGGCCGCAGCTCGGCAATTGTCGTTTCTACAACTGCCATCACCTTACCGAACCCGGATGCGCAGTGCTCACGGCCGTCGATGCGGGGAATATTTCGCCGATGCGGCATGCCTTGTACCAGCAGCTTGTGCATGAGTCTTCACAGAAACTCTATTGACTATGTTTTAAGGTAAAAATCCCTTATAATTGAAGAGCTTATATAAACTCCGGCGGCAGTTGCCAACTGGCCGCCGTTTCCATTTATGGCAATCAAACACTTCCTCCAGTTTTCTGACTTTACGCTTGATGAATTCGAGTACTTGATCGAACGCGCTCGAATCATCAAACGCAAATTCAAGAATTACGAAACCTACCACCCGTTGCTCGACCGAACGCTCGTGATGGTGTTCGAAAAGAATTCGACCCGCACCCGCCTCTCCTTCGAAGCCGGCATGCATCAGCTCGGCGGCGCCGCCATCTACCTCAACACCCGCGACAGCCAGCTCGGCCGCGGCGAACCGGTGGAAGATGCCGCGCAAGTCATGTCCCGCATGTGCGACATCATCATGATCCGCACCTTCGGCCAGGAGATCATCGAGCGCTTCGCCAGGCATTCGCGCGTGCCGGTGATCAACGGCCTGACCAACGAGCAGCATCCCTGCCAGGTACTTGCCGATGTCTTCACCTACATCGAGCACCGCGGCTCCATCGCCGGCAGGACCGTGGCCTGGATCGGCGACGCCAACAACATGCTTTATTCATGGCTGCAGGCGGCGCAGGTATTCGGCTTCCATGTGAACGTGTCGACGCCCAAGGGTTACGAAATCGACCGCGCCCAGGTGTCGCCGGACAATTTCAATTTCTCCGTATTCGATAACCCGTCCGACGCCTGCGTCAATGCCGACCTTGTCACCACCGACGTCTGGACCAGCATGGGCTACGAGGACGAGAACGCCGCGCGCCTGAAGGCCTTCGACGGGTGGATCGTCGATAGTGCAAAGATGCAGCGCGCGCATCCCGATGCCCTGTTCATGCACTGCCTGCCCGCCCATCGGGGCGAAGAAGTATCCGCCGACGTCATCGACGGCCCGCAATCGGTAGTGTGGGACGAGGCGGAAAACCGCCTTCACGTGCAGAAGGCCCTGCTCGAATACCTCGTCCTCGGCAGACTCAGTTAAACATCAACTCGGCGGGGAAAAGCGCCACTCCCCGCCGGCTTACCATCCTCACGACCGCGAAGCAGAAATCATGTCGACCATCCTCCAATCCGTTCCCGTCAACCAGAAAGTAGGCATCGCCTTTTCCGGCGGCCTCGACACCAGCGCCGCGCTGCACTGGATGCGCCAGAAGGGCGCGATTCCGTACGCTTACACCGCGAACCTGGGCCAGCCCGACGAGCCCGACTACGATGCGATCCCGAAGAAGGCCAAGCAGTACGGCGCCGAGCAGGCCCGCCTGATCGACTGCCGCGAGCAACTGGTCGCCGAAGGTTTCGCTGCCCTGCAAAGCGGCGCGTTCCACATCTCGACTGCCGGCGTCACCTACTTCAATACCACTCCGCTGGGCCGTGCCGTGACCGGCACCATGCTGGTAGCAGCGATGCAGGAAGACCAGGTCGACATCTGGGGCGACGGCTCTACCTTCAAGGGCAACGATATCGAGCGCTTCTACCGCTACGGCCTGCTGGTGAACCCGTCACTGCGCATCTACAAGCCCTGGCTGGACGACACCTTCATCCAGGAACTCGGCGGCCGCAAGGAAATGTCGGAATTCCTGATCAAGTCCGGCTTCGATTACAAGATGTCTGTCGAGAAGGCCTATTCCACCGACTCCAACATGCTGGGTGCAACGCACGAAGCGAAGGACCTTGAGCATCTGAACAGCGGCATGAAGATCGTCGAACCGATCATGGGTGTGGCATTCTGGCGCGACGACGTCGACGT
>DASVLM010000194.1:0-2546 GCA_036384875.1 Noviherbaspirillum sp. | reverse complement strand
CCGTTTCACGATTGCTACCGGTATCGCCTCGCTGATCATCGTCGCGATCTATCCGTTCATGAAGCGGATCACCTGGTGGCCGCAGATCGTGCTCGGGCTGGCGTTCTCCTGGGGCGCGCTGATGGGATTTGCGGCGACATTCGCGCGCATCGATGCCGCAGCGCTTTGGCTCTACGCCGGATCGATCTCCTGGGTGATTGGTTACGACACGATCTACGCGCATCAGGATACCGAGGACGATGCGCTGATCGGAATCAAATCGACCGCTCGCCTGTTCGCCGCCCGCACACGGCCGGCGCTATCGATATTCTATGCGCTCGCGGTGATCCTGATCGGCATGGCATTGTGGTTTGCGGGCGCGCACTGGCTGGCATGGGGCGGCCTCGCGGTGTTTGCTGCGCATCTCGGCTGGCAGATCGCCCGACTTGATATCTCCGACCCCGCACTCTGCTTGCGCGTTTTCAAGTCCAATCGCGATGCGGGACTGTTACTGTTCGCAGGCTTGCTCGTCGATGCAGTGATGCGGACAAGTTAGAGCATTTTCGAGCGAAGTGGACACCGGTTCGCGTGAAGAAAATGCGGCAAAATGAAAGGCGGGAGTCCGGTTCTGATTCCATCAGAACCGGAAAAGCTCCAGCGCATTTTCGAGCGAACTGGGCACCGGTCCGCGAAGACAACGCTTCGAAGCAGAAGCTCTGCCTTGCCCGAAAATCGGCATCTTAGTCGCGGGCGATGATCTCGCGTTCGCCACGATGGACATTGGTCGGATTGAGCCGGTCGCCGCTGCGCCTGCGCATCAGAAATTTCGGACGCCGGGTCCGGATCGCATTGTGACGGCGTCGCCTTGGTGTGGGTTCGCAAGCCTTCTCCGCCAGCAATGGAAGTTTCAGGATGTCGCTCCAGAGCTGCCAGGCAGTGGTGATCTCTTCTTCATCGTGCGTAACGCAAAGCGGAATGGTCAGCGACGGGTCGCGATGGACCAGTGCAAGCACCTGCGTCTCGTCGTCGGTGCGGAGTGCAATGCCGAGAAAATCACTGACGCGGACATTGACCGCCATCCGCATGCCATGCAGCGCGCGGCGCAGCACCACACGTTCACGATGAAGCTCGATTTGCCGCACGCCGCCGTCTGCGCGTATGTCATGCGCATCGAAGCTGACGGGCAAAGAGAGAGGGTCGAGCCGTAAAGCACGGCCCGACCCAGCGGGATTAATCCCGCTTATTGCTGTTTGACGCCTCACGGCCTGGTCTCCCCGCCGGAATTATGTTCCCGGTCGATGGGTGAGAGCTTGCCACAGCGATTTCCGTTTCAGCTTAAAAAGCCTGGTTAATCGGACGTCACTCGCCGTCATGATTGACAAGAGCTTGGCTGACATGATTGACGGGACCTTGCCGGGCGACCGAAAATCTTATGTTTCGACGTTCGAAAATGCTTGAAGTCCACGTTGATCAGGCACATTTCACTGGATCGTCCGATTTGTACCGAACCGATCCGGTCGATCTCCGATCGTTGTTCAATCCTTGCTCAATCCTTGCTCAATCCTTGGGATTTCGTTCGTGATCTCTTCACCATCCGCGGCATCGCCGCGTTCCGCAGTCGCCGATCTCTTTGATCAATCCGCTCTGAGCACGCTGGCGCAGCAGCTTGTTGAAGCTGCCAAGCGTGCAGGCGCCGATGCGGCCGATGCAGTTGCGGTACGGGGCGTTTCACAAGGCGTCGAAGTGCGCGACGGCCGTGTCGAGGAATCCGAGCGCTCCGAGGGCGATGACGTCGGATTGCGCGTGCTGGTCGGACAGCGTCAGGCCGTGGTCTCGACCAATGACGTCAGCGGTGACGGTGTCGCTCGATTGGCCGAGCGTGCAGTCGCGATGGCGCGCGTTGCGCCCGAAGATAAATATGCCGGTCTTGCCGATCCGGCGCTGCTTGCGCGTGATTTTCCAGATCTCGATCTGCTTGACCCGAAGGTGCCGTCCACCTCAGAACTCGAACGCCGCGCCTGCGAGGCCGAAACCGCCGCGCTTGCGGTCAAGGGCGTGACCAAATCCGGTGGTGCATCGGCTTCCACCGGAATCGGCGGCATGGTGCTGGTCACCAGCACCGGTTTCCATGGCTCCTATTTGCGATCGAGCCAGAGCATCTCGACGACCGCGATCTCCGGCGACGGCACCGGCATGGAGCGCGACTATGACTACACCGCCGCGCCGCATGCTTCCGATCTGGAATCACCGCAAACGGTCGGCCGCAAGGCCGGTGAGCGCACGGTCGCACGCGCAAATCCGCGCAAGGTCGAGACCTGCAAGGTGCCGGTGCTGTTCGACCCCAGGGTTGCCGGATCGATCGTCGGCCACCTCGTTGGCGCGGTGAACGGCGCTTCGATCGCGCGCAAGACCAGTTTCCTCAAGGACCGGCTTGGCGAGCAACTATTTGCGAAGAACATCCGGATCATCGATGATCCCTTGCGGGTCCGTGGGCTGCGCTCGCAAACCTTCGACGCCGAGGGCGTTCAGGTGAAGAAACTTGCCATCATCGATGAAGGCGTACTGAC
>DASVLM010000193.1:0-5269 GCA_036384875.1 Noviherbaspirillum sp. | reverse complement strand
CGCCGGCATGCAGCCTATCATCGCGACGCTGATCCTGATGGTGGCAGGGCGCGGTATCGCGCAATTGATCACCGGCGGACAGATCATCACGATCTACTACGAACCGTTTTTCTTCATCGGCAATGGCTTCCTGTTCGGCCTGCCGTTCTCGCTCTACCTGGTGGCGGCGGTCTTCGTCGTTCTGCTGCTGGCGGTGAAACGCACTGCACTCGGTTTGTTCATCCAGGCAGTCGGCATCAATCCGGTTGCCGCACGTTTCGCCGGACTGAATGCCCGCACATTGCTGTTCGGCGCCTATGCATTCTGCGGTTTCGTTGGCGGCATCGCGGGCCTGATCGTGTGTTCCAACGTCAAGAGCGCAGACGGCAACAATGCCGGCCTGCTGCTGGAACTGGACGCGATCCTGGCCGTCACGCTGGGCGGCAATTCGCTCAACGGCGGACGCTTCAGCCTCGCCGGCACCTTGCTGGGCGCGCTCATCATCCAGACGCTGACGTACGCGATCTATTCGCTCGGCGTACCGCCCGAAGTCAACATGGCAGTCAAGGCGGTGGTGGTGTTTGCCGTCTGCCTGCTGCAATCCGACGCCTTCCGCCGCAAGGCCGTGAAGCTGTTGCCGCAGCGCGCAAGCGCTGCATGATGGAGATGCCCTTGCGTATGAATACCCGCATCCTGCCGCTGGTCGTCACGACCGTCTTGTTCATCGCCATGTTCGTGTATGGCGGCGTGAGTTACGACGGCTTCTTTTCCGTCCAGGTCTTTCTGAACCTGTTCATCGACAATGCCTTCCTCTGGATCGCCGCCATCGGCATGACCTTCGTCATCCTCACCGGCGGCATCGACCTGAGCGTCGGCTCGGTGGTGGCGCTGACCAGCATGGTGTCTGCGGCACTGGTCGAACATCATCACTGGAACGTCTGGAGCGTCGTGCCGCTCGTGCTGGTAATGGGCACCGTATTCGGCCTCGGCATGGGCGCACTGATCCAGCTGTTCGAATTGCAGCCTTTCATCGTCACGCTCGGCGGCATGTTCCTCGCGCGCGGGCTGTGCTACCTGATCAGCATCGATTCGATCTCGATCACCGACCCGGTCTACACCGCCATCTCGGAATACCGCGTCATGCTGGGTGAAGACAGCTTCGTCTCCATCAGCGTCTTCATCGGACTGGCCGTGCTGGTCGCCGGCATCTGGCTTGCGCATTACACCGGCTTCGGCCGCACCGTCTATGCCATCGGCGGCAACGAGCGTTCGGCCCAGTTGATGGGCCTGCCCGTGGCCCGCACCAAGATCCTGGTCTACGGTCTATCCGGCTTCTGCTCCGCGCTTTCCGGCGTGGTGCTGACCTTCTACATGCTGTCCGGTTACGGCCTGCATGCGCAAGGCATGGAACTCGATGCCATCGCCGCCACCGTAATCGGCGGCACGCTGCTGACCGGTGGTGCCGGCTACATCGCAGGCACGGTGGTCGGCGTGCTCATCCTCGGCCTGATCCAGTCGCTCATCACCTTCGACGGCACGCTCAGTTCCTGGTGGACGCGCATCGCCGTCGGTGTGCTCCTGTGCGTGTTCTGCCTGCTGCAGCGCCTCCTTGAAAACCGCATTGCCCGGCGCCATGCGGCGCGCCGCGCCGCCCAGCCTGCGACGCCGGCCAAAATCTCTGCGCGCGCGGCCGGGCAGGCAACACCCGCCTGACGCTGTTTATCCGACATTCATCGATTGCCATGACCCACATACCGTCATCGTCTGCCGGACTCATCAGCCTGCACGCCGGACACCTCGTACTCGAACTCGCGCCGGAAGTCGGCGGCGCCATCGCCGCCTTCTACCAGTTGCGCGACGGCGTGCGCTTCGACTGGCTGCGTCCCGCCAGCGCCAAGGCATTGCAAAAACGCGAGCCGGAAGGCATGGCGAGCTTTCCGCTGGTGCCGTTCTGCAATCGCATCCGCAACGGACGCGCTGTGTTCGAAGACAAGCAGATCGCCATGCCGCCGAATCGCGGCACGTCGCCGCACACCATCCACGGCGTCGGCTGGCAATTGCCATGGACAGTGCAGGACTTCAGCAGCAGGCATGCCGTGCTCGCCCTCGATTGCGCATCGTCGATCTGGCCTTACCGCTTCCATGCGCGGCAGCATTTCGCATTGTTCGAAGACAGGGTCGAAGTCGCGATCGAAGTGGAAAACCGCGACGCGGTATCCATGCCGTTCGGCGCGGGGCATCATCCCTACTTGCCACATCGGCCCGGCACCTATCTGCAGACGGAAGTGGAACGCATGTGGGTCGGCGATGATGAAGTCATGCCGGTTGCATTGAAGAAGACGCCGGTCGTCGATCAATTGCGGCGCGGCGTGCTGGTTAGCGATGTAGTAGCGGACAACAATTTCACCGGCTGGAACCGGCGTGCGCATGTCACCTGGTCGGGCGCTGGCCGCGGCGGCAGCGATGCAAGCCTGACCCTCACCGCGTCCAGCCCGCTCGACTACTTCGTGCTGTATTCTCCGCGCGGGCAGGATCACTTCTGCATTGAGCCTGTGAGCAATTGCACTGACTGGCTGAACTTGGGGGAGTACCCGCAGGCGGCGGTGGGTGGTGGTGTTCTGCGGCCGGGGGAGATGAGGCGGTTTGAGTTTGGGATGGCGGCTTACTCGGAGTAATAGCCGCGGTCAGTCTAGCTCGTCGTCATGTCGAGGTTATCCTGTAGAAAATTGGCCGGCGAACTGATCAACCTTTGTCATTTTCTCTGATGATGGTCGGTCAGAATGATAATCAAGGACTTGTTTTGTCCAAGAGCGGAAATGGTCGGTTTCGGAAAGCAGTCGCGTTTATCCATGCGTTGCGTGAGGTTTGCAATTGCGAGATAACCGAGCATGATTCATCACTCTATCGTTCGCTGCGCTTAACGCGGCCTTAACAATTGCTATGCGAAGATTTGTTTCAGGGAATGCAGAAAAGTGCGTTTCCTTTCGTAATCTTCAAGGAAATTGAAATGCAAAAACTTATCGCCGTAATCAGCGCGGTCCTCTTGTCTTCCGCTGCCGTGTCTGCATTTGCATGGCGGGGCGAAACGCTCGCCAAGGACACCAATATCACCCTTGCGCAGGCGAGCGCCATTGCGCTGAAAGCACATCCGGGCAAGATCACTGACCAGGAGCTGGAAAAAGAGGCTGGCGGGAGCGGCTTGCGCTATTCGTTTGATATTCGCTCCGGCAATGTGACCCATGAAGTCGGCGTTGATGCGCGCACCGGCAACGTGCTCGAAAACAAGGCGGAAGGCCCGCATCCGGACTGATCACGCTTGACTTGACCGGGTGTCCCCGTGCCGGCCGCGGCGATGCCTAGGTTACCAATTCTTTACATCAGGAAATCGCCATGCGGTTGCTGTTGATCGAAGACGATGCCATGATCGGTGATGATCTCCACGAGGGGCTGCGCGGCGAGGGCTACGCTGTGGACTGGGTGCGCGACGGCCGCAGTGCCGAACTGGCGCTCGGCAGCCATGCCTACGACCTGGTCCTGCTCGATCTCGGCCTGCCGAAAAAGAGTGGAACCGACATTCTCGCCGCTTACCGCCATCGCGGCGGTGTGGCGCCGGTCATGATCATTACGGCGCGCGATGCCACCGCCGACCGCGTACTCGGCCTGGATACCGGCGCGGATGATTACCTGGTCAAGCCGTTCGACCTCGATGAATTGTTTGCCCGGATTCGCGCCCTGCTGCGCCGGCGCGCGGGCCGGACACGGGCCGAACTGGTCCATGGAAACCTGGTCGTTAACGTCGCCACGCGCGAAGCCACGCTGGACGGCAAAGCCGTTCATCTGTCGTCGCGCGAATTTTCCATTCTTCACGTGCTGCTGGACGCGGCGGGCGCTGTCGTATCGAAAACCCAGCTGGAAGAAAAGCTCTATGGCTGGCAAGACGAAGTAGAAAGCAATGCAGTCGATGTCCACATCCATCATTTGCGCAAGAAGCTCGGCGCGGAATTGATCAGGAACGTGCGCGGGGTCGGCTACCGGATTCCATCGGTGCCATGAGAAGCATTCACCATCAATTGCTGATCGGCCTGTTGGGCGGGATGTTTGTCTGCACCCTGCTGGCCGGTGTCGGCACCTACCTCAAGGTCAAGGAGGAAGCCGGCGAACTGTTCGATGCCCAGCTCAGGCAGGTCGCCGCGTCGTTGCCACCTGGTCTGGCGCCGCCACAGCAGGTGCCCGGCCTGGAAAATCCGGAAGACGATATCGTGGTGCAAAGCTGGGACAGGCACGGCAAGCTGCTGTACCGCTCCTCGTCCACGTTATCCCTGCCATGGTTTGGCGCGCACGGCATCAGGACGGTGACCGCGCTCGACGACCGCTGGCGGGTATATGGAATCACGCAGCGCGACCGGTTGGTGCAAGTCGCCCAAGCCGTGTCGGCGCGCGACGAACTCGCGGCCGACCTGGCGCTGCGGGCGGTCGTGCCGTTTCTGATCCTGATTCCGGCCATGGCGCTGTTGATCGGAGTGGTCGTTAAAAGCAGCCTGCGCCCGTTGCACCGGATCGCTCGATCACTGCGGCAGCGCTCTCCCGGCGCGCTGCAACCGCTGGGGACACAGTCCATGCCACCGGAAGTCACGCCGATGCTGGAAGCATTGAACGACTTGCTGGGCCAGCTCGATCGTTCCATCACTGCGCAACGCGCATTCGTGGCCGATGCCGCGCACGAACTGCGTTCGCCGCTGACGGCGCTCAAGCTGCAGTTGCAACTGGCTGAGCGCGCGGCCGACAAAGAGAGCCAGAACACAGCATTTACCAAGTTGCATGAGCGTGTCGAACGTGCGGCGCATCTGATCCGGCAACTGTTGACGCTGGCGCGGCAGGAAGCGCTCACGGCTGGGCAGGAAATGTCCGATCTCGATGTAGGGCAGATCGCCGAACTGGTGGTGGGCGATCAAGCGGCGCTGGCCGATAGCAAGAACATCGATCTCGGACTTGATCTGGAAGGCAAGCTCCCAAAAATCCGCGGGAGCGCCGGCAGCCTGCAGATCATGCTGAATAATCTGGTGGACAACGCGCTGCGGTTCACCCCACCAGGCGGCCGGGTGGATATCCGGTTGCGCCCGAAGGAAGCCGGTGTCTTGCTGGAAGTCATCGATACCGGGCCGGGCATTGCCGAAGGCGAACGCGAACGGGTGTTCGACCGCTTCTATCGCAGCGCGGAGTCGACGGCGGGCAGCGGTCTTGGTCTGGCAATCGTGAAAAACATCGTCGAGCAGCACCATGGGCATGTGAC
>DASVLM010000192.1:0-1637 GCA_036384875.1 Noviherbaspirillum sp. | reverse complement strand
CCGTCGACTACGACAGTGGTGTCGGCCGAGAGCACCGGACGCACCGGCAGGCGACGCACCATCATGATCTTGCTCGCATGGTCGACCTTTTCGCGCGTTACCCGCATCACGTAGGCTTCCGCCTTTTCGCCGGGGAGCACTTCTTCGCTGACCTCAGGGCCGCGCGGTGCATGGTCGCGCAGCAGGAGCAGTTCGAAATCGACGCCGATCTGGCGCAACAGTTCGCGCCGGCGCGGGCTTTTGGAAGCAAGGTAGATCTTGCGGTCTGCCGGTTTCATGGATGAATTAAACCCGGTGATAGGGATGGTTTTGCGTAATGGACCAAGCGCGATAGAGCTGCTCGGCCAGCATCACGCGCACCATGCCGTGGGGCAAGGTCAGGCTGGATATCCGCAGCAGCATGTCGGCAGACGCCTTGAAACCGGCGTCCAGGCCGTCCGCACCGCCGATGACGAATGTAACATCCCGCCCGTCTTGCTGCCACTGCACGAGCAGTTGCGCGAGCTGGGCGGAGGTGAGGTCCTTGCCGCGCTCATCAAGCGCGACGATGCGCGAACCCTTGGGAATGGCCGCCTCGATCTTCACCCGCTCCTGCGCCATCACCGTGTCGGCGGTGCGGCTGCCGGAGCGTTCGACGGGCTTGATTTCCTTGAGCTGGATGCGGCATTCGGGCGGCATGCGCTTGGCATATTCGCCGAATCCCGTTTCGATCCAGGCGGGCATCTTGTGGCCCACCGCGGCAATAACGAGCTGCACCTTCGAGCTGCACCTTACTTGGCGGGGGCGCGCTTGGCGGCTGCCTTCTTCGGAGCAGCGCGCTTGGGAGCTGCGACTTTCACCACGCCGCCGGTCGGCACGCGCGGCGTCTTGGCGGCAGACTTCTTGGCTGCGGTCTTGGTCGCAGCTGTCTTGGTTGCCGTCTTCGTCGCAGTTTTGGTTGCAGTCTTCTTGGCCGCGGTCTTGCGTGCCGGCTTCTTCGGCTCGTCCTCTTCCGGTGCCTGGATAGCGAGGTTGACTGCCTTGCGCGCAGCGCGCTTCTTCGGCGTGTCGTGGTCTTCTGCCTCTGCTTCCATTGCGGCACGTGCCGACTTGCGCTTGGCTGCACCCAGCTTCACTTCCTTGTCGCCCCAGATTTCTTCGAGACGGTAGTAGTCGCGAATCGCCGGTTGCATGATGTGGACCACCATGTCGCCGAGGTCGACCAGCACCCATTCGCCGGTTTCTTCACCTTCGATGCTGACGATGTTGCCGCCCTTTTCCTTGACCTTGTCGCGCACCGATGCTGCAAGTGCTTTGGTCTGGCGGTTGGAGGTACCCGATGCGATCGCGACGCGATCGAACATGGAGGTGAGATGGACGGTGTCAAAGACGCGAATGTCCTGCGCCTTGATGTCTTCCAGCGCGTCGACGACGGCTGCCTGCAATTTTTTGATGTCCATTAATCCTCGTATAAGCGATGTTGTTTTATATAGTCTAGCACCCCGGCCGGTACCAGGGCTTCCGGGTATTGCCCGCGATGGAGCGCGGCGCGGATTTCCGTCGCGGAAATATCGACGGCCAGGTTGTTCGCCACGAACGCGAGTCCATGGGTACTTTCCCGAATCTGGGCAGCGCTGCCTTCGCGGCGGAGCAATTCT
>DASVLM010000191.1:0-3302 GCA_036384875.1 Noviherbaspirillum sp. | reverse complement strand
CATGCTCAAGAGCCGCAACCTCTACGAATTCGACAATGTCGTCACCGCTCCGCTGCATGGCTACCGCGACACCGACGACTACTGGAACCGTGCCAGTGCGCGCCATGTGCTGTCGGACATCACGGTGCCGACGCTGGTGTTGAATGCGAAAAACGATCCCTTCCTGCCGGAGCGCCACCTGCCGCCCACCGCCGCATCGTGCGTGAAGCTGGAGTATCCTGAGCACGGCGGACATGTCGGCTTTGCCGTCGGCGGACCACCTGGCCGGATCGACTGGCTGCCGCAGCGCATGCTGCATTTCATGCAATCAGGAGTCTGAACGATGGACGAGATAGTCAGGCAGGCGATGGCGAAGTGGCCCAATGTGCCGCATTGCTACGGCTGGCTCGCGCTGGACGCACGCGGCAACTGGCGCATGCGCGACGAGCGTGCACAGGCGCTGAAGCTCGCCGGCGACAGGATCGCAAACGCCGCCCTGCTTTCCTTCATCAACCGCAACTACACGCATGACGACAAGGGCCGCTGGTACTTCCAGAACGGACCGCAACGGGTATATGTCAATCTGGATGCAACACCCTACATCGTGCGTACCGATCCACAGCAGGGTTTTGTGCTGCATACCGGCGAGCGGCTTGCGTCGATGGATGCCGTGTGGCTGACTGATGAAGGCCGCCTGCTTTTCAAAAGCAATGAGATTGTTGCGCAACTCGATGATCGCGATACCGCGCAGTGCCTGGCCCTGCTTCGGTTCGGCGATGTCGCGGCGAATGACGAACAGTTGATGGAATGGATCGAAGGCAGTGATTCCGAGACTCTTGGCTTCGCGTTTGAAGAGACGCTGATTACGGTGGGCAGGATGGCGAGAGAAGACGTCGCCAGGCATTTTGGTTTTACTGCAGTGCCTGTGCCTGATTAGCCCAGTGCCCGCCCGGCGATTCTTTACAGCATCTTCCACTGCAAAGGGCGTCCCTCGCGATTGGTGATGCGAGTCAATTCCTTGAAGATGCGTCCTTGCACTGAATCTGGCAGACGCACGAAATCCAGCCCGTCTGCAATCTGATCGCCCTTCATGAACGCCCAGGTAAAAAACTGCAGCGTGGCCGCAGTTGCCGCATCATTGGCGGTCTGCTGAGGAACGATTACGAAGGTTCCCATGGTGATCGGCCAAGAGTCTGGGCCGGGTTTCTCTGTCAGCATTTCCTCGAGCCGGCCGGCGGTCTTCCATGCGCTGTTCGAAAGTGCAGCGGAGAATGCACGCGGAGACGGACTCGCAGCACGCCCTTCGCGGTTCGTCATCCGCGCGTAATTCAGTTTGTCCTGCACCACATAGTTGTAATCGACATAACCGATCGCGCCAGCACTTCCCTTGGCCCGTTGCGTCTCCGCCGGCCACTCGACGGTGAAATTCGTCCCGAATGATTGCTTCCACGCCGGACTGATCTTGCTGAGGTAATCGGTGAAATTGTACGTAGTGCCGGAGCCGTCCTGGCGCACGACGATGGTAATCGGCATTTTCGGCAGGACGAGGGAAGCGAGGATGAGGGTTTGGCAAAGCATGTCTTTCGGCGTGCAGGAACGGCTGGCACCGGCGAGAAGATACACGCGCGAAGTGACGATTTCATTTCGAAGATACCTGCCCTTGGATACGAAGGATGCAGCAACCCGTCCGCTATGGAATGAGTTGCCTATGCTGCTGATCAGCCCTGAAAGCGATCGCGCTGGCCGTCCTTCATTTGCTCGCGCCACTGCGCACGTAAATCGCGCTCGCGCGCGTCGATCATCGACTGGTCATAGAAGGATGCATCTGGCGCCTTGCGTGCGATGTTGAGCTGGTCCAGCGCCGCAGGAAGCGCTCCGTTGAGCGCATAGGCTTCGGCGAGCGCGAGGTGCTGCAATGCCTGCCTGCCCTGCGCCGCATAGGCCTTCGCCAATTGATCCTGCAGTTGCGGCTCCTGGCGGTACAACTGCACCTGGTCGCGCAGGTAGGCAACCGCCTCGTCAACGCGGCCCACAGCGATCAAGCCGTCCGCATACTGGCGCGCGATACCGCGTGACAGCGGAAACTTCGCCCGAGCGGCATCCGCTTCCTTGACCGCTTCTGCCGATTTGCCGGACGCCAGCTTGATATCAATCGAGAGGCTGGTCAGCATCGGATCCTGGATCGGCGCCGAAGGTCCCTGCGCGGCGGCATAGGCCTCCCGCAGATAGGCATGCGCCTTGTCGTATTCGCCCAGCTTCAGCGCCACGAAGGCGAGGCCGTATTTCGCCGCCGCTGTCTGCGCACGCGCTTTGCTCTGCAACTGGGATTCGAACATATTTGCCACATCCTGCAAGCCTTGACGTGACGTGTCCTGCAACACGCGCAAGCGGGCGCGCGCCAGATGGAAATCGAGGCTGTCCACACGCTGCTTGTAGTGTTGGTCGCGGATGCGCGCCTGGATGTCCGCAATGCGTTCCGTTGTCAGCGGGTGGGAACGCAGGTACGCGGGCGCGGAATCGTTATAGGAGCGCGAGGCTTGCTGCATGCGCGCGAAGAAGGCGATCATGCCGGAGGTGTCGAACCCGGCATCTTTCAGGATGGACAAGCCGACACGATCCGCCTCGCGCTCCGCATCGCGGCTGAAATTGAGCTGGCGTTGAATCGCAAGACCCTGCCCTCCCATCAGCATCCCCATTGCGGCATCGGGACTTGAGCGCGCCGCAAGCGCCGCCAGCAGCACGCTCGCCAGCGGGATCAACGCATCCTGCCGCTGCTTGCCCAGCATGCGCGCGATATGCCGCTGCGCGACGTGGCCGATTTCATGCGCCAGCACGGAGGCCAGTTCGGATTCGTTCTGCGCCGCCAGGATCAACGCCGAATGCACGCCGATAAATCCGCCGGGCAAGGCGAAGGCGTTGATCATCGGATCGCGCACGACAAAAAAGAAGAAATCGTATCCCGCTTCTCCACGCACCTCCGGGCGCGCCGCCAGCAGCGTGGCGCCAAAGCCGTTCAGGTATTCGAGCAGGGGAGCGTCGTCGAGGTAGTCCCGGTCGCGCCGGATTTCGCGCATGATCTGCTCGCCAAGCTTGCGCTCCATGATCGGCGAGAGTTCTTCGCGTTCGGTATCGCCAAGGCTCGGGAGATTCGGGAGGTCGGTGGCAAGCGGCGCGGGAATAGCCGGCACAGCGCATGCCACGCTCAAGGCGAGCGCCAGGGAAAGTCGCAAGACCGAACGGGGACGGGGAAAAATGCAGGCGGATTTCACGGTGCTATGATACCCCCACCTTGGAATCGTTCAAGATTCGATCAGACTTTATTG
>DASVLM010000190.1:0-4838 GCA_036384875.1 Noviherbaspirillum sp. | reverse complement strand
CTCGTAGGGCCGCGTGTCCTCTTCGTTGAACAGGATGCAGGCGGCGGGCAGCACCGCGCGCAGCGCAGCAACGACTTCGCGCTGGCGATCGATGGTGAATCCGGATGTTGCTGGGGCGTTCATAAGTGCTTCCTCGGCACGGACGGCGGGATGCAGGAAGTGTAGCGAAAACGCGATCCGGATGGGCTTCGCGGCAGGCTCGCACACGCTGAAAAGCTTTGCGGCATGCCGTGAAAATCTTTCATTCCCGATATTGGAAAGCAATGCGGCGTGGACAAATCGTCCACTCCGTTGCTGCCGCGCACTGTCGCGAAAAGCAAGAAGACTTGGTCAGGTGTTGCGGAAGGTCGCCATCAGCCAATCGATGAACAGGCGCACTTCCGGACGATCGCGCGCCGGCTGTTCGTACACCACATAATAGGCATGCGGCGGCGTCTTGAGCCGGATGTCGGGGAAAAGATGGACGAGCTCGCCGTGCGTCACCAGGTCGCCGACGAAGTGCTGGCGGCTGAGACCAACGCCGTAGCCGTGCCGGATCGCTTCCAGCAGCAGGCCAAGATCATCGACACGCAAACCGGTGGAAGGTTCCGGCCAGTCGAGGCCGGCGACCTCGAACCATGGTTGCCACGGCTCCAGCGCGGACCGCAGCAGGTTGGCCTTCTTCAGGTCTGCCGGAGTTTCGACGCCGCCGATCTTTTCCAGGTAGGCCGGACTGGCCACCACGAAGGTCGGCTCCTCGAACAGCTTTTCCGTCACCAGGTCCGGATAGCGTCCCGGACCGAAGCGCACTTCGACGTCGCTCTCGGACAGGCTCAGGTCGTACAGCGGCACCGACAGGAAGAGTTCGACGACGATCTCGGGATGCAGCGCGGCAAACTCGGCCAGGCGCGGCACCAACAGGCAACGCGCGAAGGTCGGCGGCACCGTCACCTTCAGGCGCGGCTGCGCGGGCGCAGTGCGATGCGGCAGCGGGAATTCGGTGAGCGTGCGCAATGCAGCGCGCACCACGTCGAGATACCGGCGCCCGAATTCGGACAGCATGACGGAGCGGCCGTCGCGCAGGAAGAGTCGCTCGCCGGCGTATTCCTCCAGCAGGCGGATGCGGTGCGAGAGCGCGGATGGCGTGATGCACAGTTCGTCGGCGGCGAGCGCGAACGAGCCGTGGCGGGCGGCCGCTTCGAAAGCGGACAAGGCATGTACGGGCGGCAGGCGGATAGCCATGGATGATGTCTTTGCGTGTTGCGGATCGGGAACGGCTGCTTACCAGCGGATCACCTTTCCCGGATTGAGGATATTCTTGGGATCGAAGGCATGCTTCAGGATGCGCATCTGCTCGATGGCGCCTTCGCCGTGCTCCTGCACGAGGAAGTCCATCTTGTGCATGCCGACGCCGTGTTCGCCGGTGCATGTGCCGTCCATCGCGATGGCGCGCGCGACCATGCGCGCATTCACTGCTTCCGCCTTCTCGACATCGGCCGGGTCGTTCGGGTCGATCAGCATCAGCACGTGGAAATTGCCGTCGCCGACATGGCCGATGATGGAGTGCACGATGCCGTTCTTCTCGCAGTCGGACTGGGTATCGAGAATGCATTCGGCGAGGCGCGAGATCGGCACGCAGCAATCGGTGGAAATGGCGCGCGCGCCGGGACGCATCTGCAGCATGGCGAAGTAGGCATTGTGGCGCGCGGTCCACAGGCGTGTGCGGTCTTCGGGACGCGTTGCCCATTCAAAGCCGGAAGCGCTGTGCGTGGCGGCGATTTCCTGCACTACCTGCGCCTGCTCTTCCACGCCGCTCGCGCTGCCGTGGAACTCGAACAGCAGCAGCGGCTTCTCCGGCAGGTTGAGCTTGTCGTGCGCGTTGATCGCGCGCACGCCGTTCTCGTCGAGGAATTCGACACGTGCTACCGGCACGCCCATCTGGATGGTCTGGATCACGGTGTTGACCGCTTCGGCGGTGCTTGGGAAGGAGCACACCGCGGCCGAGATCGCTTCCGGCTGCGGATAGATCCTGACCGTGACTTCGGTGATGATGCCCAGCGTGCCTTCGCTGCCGACGAACACGCGCGTCAGGTCGTACCCTGCGGATGACTTCTTGGCGCGCGTGCCGGTCTTGATGATGCGACCGTCTGCCGTCACCACCGTCAGCGCCAGCACGTTCTCGCGCATGGTGCCGTAGCGCACCGCGTTCGTGCCGGAGGCGCGCGTAGCCGCCATGCCGCCGAGCGAAGCATCGGCACCGGGATCGATCGGGAAGAACAGACCGGTGTCGCGCAGTTCCTGGTTCAGCTGCTTGCGGGTGACGCCCGCCTGCACGGTGGCGGTGAGGTCTTCCGGATGCACTGCCAGTACCTGGTTCATCTGCGACAGGTCGATGGTAATGCCGCCGCGCAAGGCCAGGATATGGCCTTCCAGCGAGGTGCCCGTGCCATAGGGAATGACCGGCACATCATGGCGATTGCACAAGATGACTGCTTCGGCCACTTCTTCCGTCGTCTGCGCGAACACTACCGCGTCGGGCAGCATGGGATCGTAGGAAGATTCGTCGCGGCCGTGATGTTCGCGGATGGCCTGTGCGGAGGAAAAGCGGTCTTCGAACAGGGTTGCCAGCGCAGTCAGCAATGCTTCGGGAACCGGCTTCTTGAGCGCGGCCAGCTGGGAAGGATGGTTCATGGGTGGCGTCTCCTGTTTTGCTTGATTGTACTCCGGCGGTCGCACCGCCGCCGGTACGACGCATCAAGGAATTTGACGTATCCTTTCTGCTTTCACCTTCAATTTTCTCCAACATGGGAAACCGACTTTCAAAGATCGCCACCCGCACCGGCGACAACGGCACCACCGGCCTGGGCGACGGCAGCCGCGTCTCGAAGGACAGCCTGCGCGTGCATGCGATGGGCGATGTGGATGAGCTGAATTCGCACATCGGCCTGCTGTTGTGCGAAGAGCTGCCGCCGGCGCTACGCGAGGAACTGTCGTCGATCCAGCACGACCTGTTCGACCTCGGCGGCGAGCTCTGCATTCCCGGCTACACGCTCATCACGGACGCGCATGTCGAACGCCTGGACAGGCTGCTGGAAAAGTACAACGCCGACCTGCCCCCGCTGAAGGATTTCATCCTGCCGGCAGGCTCGCGCGCCGCAGCGCTGGCGCATGTGTGCCGCACCATCTGCCGGCGCGGCGAACGCGCGATCGTCACGCTGGGCAACAGCGAAACGATCAACGCGCATCCGCGTCAGTACATGAACCGGCTCTCGGACCTGATGTTCGTGCTGTCGCGCGTGCTGAACCGCTTTGCGGGCGGCAGCGATGTGTTGTGGGAAAAGGACAGGAAGCGCGAGGTAGAGTGATTGCTGCTGGGGCAGTGTCAGGGCTGGGACCGGGACTGGGGTATTCGGGCGGGGACCAAAGGCAATTCAAAAGTTAACAGCCTCTGCCTGTCAGGCTTGGTCAGGAAATAAATTTTTTCCTTGGAAGCCGGACACATTGAAATGTTGCAGATGGTCCCCGCCCGAATACCCCAGTCCCGGTCCCAGCCCTGACACTGCCCCAGCAGCAATCACGTTCAATGACTATTTGCCGCGCTTCATGCCAGGCAGCCGGCGCCACCATTTCACGGCAGCCTTCGTGTTCGCCTTGAATGCATAGTCCAAGGATGCGAACTGCTCTTCCACCGCTTCATGCAGCATGGTGCCGGCATCGGCGGGCTTGAGCTTCAGGTAGGCATCCGCTTCGCCGTAGTCGCGATGAATCTCCATCCCCGCCTTGCGCGCGATGTGAATCATGGTCTGGTTCGACGCCAGGCAATGCATGTAGAGCGTATCCACATCCTCATTGCGGCAATGCATCGCCGCCCGCTCGAACAGCTTCGAGCCGATGCCCAGCCCGCGTGCATTGGCCGATACCGACACGCCGAACTCTGCAATCCGCGACTTCACCGTCGCGCTGCTCAAGGCTGGCCGTTCCTCCTTCGCCGCGAACGCAAGGTGGCCTGCACCGAGCAGGCGCAGGTCGTCGTCATACACGCCGAAGACCGTGTCTCGCGAAAAATCCAGCATCTGCACGTAGCGCGTGACCAATTCGTCAGGCAGCACGCTACCGAAACGCAACAGGCGATCGTTGTCGTCGAGGGCGAGAAAGTGCATCAGCAAGCGGCGCCGGTCGCGTTCTGACAACTCCTTGACGCGCACAGCGGGCTTGATGGCGCCGGGCAGGATAGAACTCATTGCAATGACGGAAAAGCAGGCAACTTCTGGCAAATGAAGCGGTTTCATGGCGGAACCCCTTGACGCCGAAAGGAATGGTGCAGCGCACAATCCATTCTACGCGTTCGCGGGATTTTCCGTCTCGGTACGTCAGTGACATGAGGTCATTTTGACGAAACTCAACGACTATGCCTGTTTTCCAGCAAGTGTGCGTTACGTAAAAACCACAATTGAACGGCCTGGATGTGCATCGAAGAATGCATTTCCCTAATATCCCTATTCAGGATGATCGGAGACACCATGCTTATTCCCTGGCGGCACGGCCTGTGCGCGAGTCTGCTTGCCGTTTCGGCAATGACGGCATTGGCAGAAGAAGGCGTAAGCGACAACGCTGTACAGATCGGCCAGACCATCGGCCTGACCGGCATCATCGCCGGGCCGGTCAAGGAAATGAACGAGGGCGCGCGCGCCTGCTTCGATGCCGTCAACCGGCAAGGCGGCGTGTACGGCCGCAAGATCGAAATGCGCATCCTCGATGACAAGTTCGATCCCAAACTGGCCGCCGCCAACGCACAAACCCTGGTGCAGAAGGATCGTGTATTTGCGCTCTTCCAGAGCCGCGGCACGCCGCATACCGAA
>DASVLM010000189.1:0-2688 GCA_036384875.1 Noviherbaspirillum sp. | reverse complement strand
GAAACTGCCATGGTGGCCGGCCAGTTCGCGCGCGATGCGAAAGGCATCGATGCCGAGCGCGTACAAGCGTTCCATGTCGGCGCTACGTTTCTGGTCGGCATCCGCCACCGGACGTGGATACGTCATGACGGCCGGGTGATCGAGCTGTACCTGCCACGGAATATCGAGCAACCTGGCACCGTTGAGCTCTTCGATGCGGTCGCCATCGCGCCTGTCCTGCGCGACAATCGGATTCAGTTGCGACGTGCCGTAAAGCGGCATGGCGTCGCCGAGGATGGCGCGCAACTGCCGGCCCTGCCGCGCATCGAGGGCGGCAAACAGCAGCGAGGATTTGTCCTGCGGCAGCGAACGCTTGAATTGCAACAAGGCGCGGCCATTCAGATAACCGCCGGTCGCGGCGAGTTCGATGGTTTCGGCATCCTTGCCAAGCTGTATCCATTGCGCCGCGAAAGCCTTGGCGGCGCGCCGCTGCCATGGCGTGTCGGTGTACAGAACGAAGGCCTTCTTCATTGCCTTGTCCTGGGCCGCCCATGTTGCCGCCTGGCGCGCTTCATCCTCGACCGACAAGCCGATTACCAGCATCTGGCGCGGCAATGCAATCGCATCGTCCTCCGGGGGCGTAAGGGCAATCGTCGGCTTGGCAACGGCGTCGCTTTGCGCCACCGCAGTGGTTCCGCTGCGCGACAGCGGGCCGACCACGATGTCGCTGTCGGTAGAGGCCGCCGCATAGCCGGAAAGGATGTCCTGCGGGCTGTCGCCGGAATCGAATACGCTCACCTCGACACCACCCGGATCGCGCTCATGCGCGGCCATGAAGCCATCCTTCACGGCCTGCGCCGCTTCGCCGAGCGTGTCGGAATGCAGGGGCAGCAGCAGCCCGATCCGCGTCGGCAGCGGCGCGACTGGTCCGGGGTTGGTATCCTGCACCGGCGAGACAATGACCGGTGAAGGGTCGGTTGTATTTGCAGGCGCGGACAGGCACAATCCGCTGAGCAAGCCGCCCAGCGCGACTGTTTTCATCCATCGAATCGACATCCCATCCTCCTCATGACATCGCCCGCATCGTCCGCCCATGCTTTTCCTGCCATCATGGCCGACGCGGCGCAGCAGAATTATCCGCCAGCGACATTATATGTGGTGGCCACGCCCGTCGGTAACGCAGCGGACATTGGCTTGCGCGCGCTCCATGTTCTGGCGATCGCCGATGCGGTTGCCTGCGAGGACACGCGCAATACATCACATTTGCTGTCGCGCTATGGCTTGTCGAAGGAACTCATTGCCGCACATGAACACAATGAGCGCGAGGCGGCACAGAAACTGATCGAACGCCTGCAGGCGGGACAACGCATCGCGCTCGTGTCAGACGCGGGCACGCCGGCGGTGTCCGATCCCGGCGCGCGCATCGTCGACGCCGTGCACGAAGCCGGCTTGCGCGTGATGCCCCTGCCGGGCGCCTCGGCCGCTGTCGCCGCCTTGTCTGTGAGCGGACTGGTGAATGATCGATTCGAGTTTGTCGGATTCCTGCCCAGCAAGCCGAAGCAGCGCGAGGCGGAGTTGGAAGCTTTGCGATTGCACCGCGCGACGCTGGTGTTCTATGAGGCGCCGCATCGCATTGTTGAAACGGTGGAAGCGATCGCTGCTGCATTCGAACCGTCGCGCCGCATCATGTTTGCGCGCGAGCTGACCAAACTGTTCGAGCAGGTGCATCGCTGCCGGCTGTCGGAGGCAAGCGCCTGGCTCCAGGCTGACCCGAACCGGCAGCGCGGCGAATTCGTGCTGGTGGTGGAAGGCGCGCCGCAGGCCAGCGATGCGCAAGAGGCAGACGCGGAGCGGGTATTGCGCATCCTGCTTGCGGAATGTCCGGTGAAGCAGGCGGCGTCGCTTGCTGCGCAGATCACCGGGCAAAAAAAGAACGCGCTCTACGAGCGCGCGTTGCAGATCAAGAATGAAAATCCGGATTAGCGGTAAATCGGTCGGGAAAATGCCGATTGATGACCGACTCTACCGCTGCACCACCAGCGGCTTGAACGCGCCGCCCTCCTGCAGCCGCGAGGCTGCAGCCGATGCCTCTGCGCGTGTCGCAAAGGGTCCGCTGTACAGGCGGTAAAACAGGCCGTACTCCACTACTTCCACCGGCGGCAGCGTCGCACCGCCCTGCTGCAGTTTGCTGCGCGCCGCATCGGCGTTGGCAAGCTGGGAATAGCTGCCAAGCTGCAGGTAAAAGCCCGGTGCAACGGTCGCAGTTGTGGCGGGAGGCGCTGCGGGACGTTGCAATGCCACAGCATCGTTTGCCGGCACAGCTACCGGCGACGGTTCTGCACTTGACGGCGTTTCCATCGTTGCGGCCGCTGCCGCCAACACATCAGGCGACGGCACCGACTGCTCCGGCCGCGCGAGTTTCTCCTCCTTCTCCTTCGACAGCCGCACAATATCCTCAGGCAACAAGCGCTCGACTTCGAGTTCGCTGCTGCCGCTGCCCAGATAGCCGAGTTTCAGCGCGGCCGTATAGGACAAATCGATGATGCGGCTGGAATGGAAGGGGCCGCGGTCGTTGATGCGCACGATGACCTGCTTGCCGTTGCTGAGGTTGGTCACACGCGCGTAGGAGGGAATTGGCAGCGTCGGATGCGCGGCCGTCATCTTGTACATGTCGTACAGCTCGCCGGATGCAGTCTTCTGGCCATGGAA
>DASVLM010000188.1:0-8676 GCA_036384875.1 Noviherbaspirillum sp. | reverse complement strand
GGCTTTCGCGGCATCGACGTCACTGTTGCCAGCCTCGTCAGCCTGGTGATTTACCTGGTGCCGCTGATCGCGCTCATCCTTGGCTACGACGCCATCGTCGGTGAAAAGGAGCGCGGCTCGCTGGAGCTGCTGCTGTCAATGCCGATCACGCGCTTCGAAATCCTGCTCGGCAAATTCGTCGGGCTGTCGGCGGCGCTGTCGATCTCCACCGTGCTCGGCTTCGGTGCCGGCATGCTGCCCATCGCCGCACAGCTGACGTCGCACGACGTCTATCACTACCTCGGCTTTGCTGGCAGCGCGGTGCTGATGGGCATGGCCTTCCTCAGCCTGTCGCTGCTGGTGTCGGTGCTGACAGCCGACCGCATCCGCGCCAGCGGCGTCGCCATCGGCCTGTGGTTTTTCTTCGTGCTGATTTTCGACCTGCTGCTGATGGGCGTGCTCGTGCTGAGCCAGGGCAATCTCGGCAGTGCCGCATTCGGCGCATTGCTGATGCTCAACCCGGCCGACGTCTTCCGCCTGCTCAACATCTTCAGCTCGGAGCAGGTGCAAACCATGTACGGCATGGCCACCGTGGTACCGGAAAACCTGACCAACCCGGCGGCATTGCTCGCCATCATGCTGGGCTGGATCCTTACACCTTTCGTATTGGCAAACTGGAGATTCAGATGCAACTGAAGAATTGGGCGAGCGGCATCGCCCTGCTGGCCGCACTTGCCGCCTGCAGCAACGCCACACAAAAAATCGCCGCGCAGGAGCCGGCCGACGACACCACCTGTTCGCTGGACGGCATGGTGCTGAAGGATTTCGCCGGACCCAAGGCCCAGATTCACTACACCGAAGGCAAGCCGGACTTCTTCTGCGACCTGCCCGAATTGTTCGGCGTGCTGCTCGCCCCCGAACACAAGCGCGCAGTGGCGGGGGTGTTCGTGCAAGACATGGGAAAATCCGACTGGGAACATCCACGCGGAAACTGGATCGATGCCAAGAGCGCCATCTATGTCGTCGGCAGCCGCAAGCACGGCTCGATGGGCCCGACCTTCGGTGCTTTTTCCAATGTGCAGGACGCTGAAGCCTTCGTTACGAAGGAAGGGGGCAAGGTTCTGCGGTTCGATCAAATCACGATCGACATGGTGGGCATGACAGGCATGAACGACATGCATGGCGATGCCCACGATACCCAGATGCATTGAATCACTGAAACAGTTTTATCCACAATCAACCAAAGGAAGGACACATGAAAGCGTTGAAACTTTTACCCCTCGTCATGGCAATCTCGCTGGCCGCATGCGGCGACAAGAACGCACCGAAGACGGAAGCACCCGCCGCGCAACCCGCGCCGGAAGCCTCTGCACCGGCAGCACCTGCTGCATCGGCACCGGCTGCCAGTACGCCTGCTCCGGAAGCGTCCGCTCCTGCAGCGTCCGCACCCGCAGCTTCTGCTCCTGCCGCTGCCAGCGCAGCTGCAAGCGCACCGGCCAGCAGCGGCGACCTCGCGCTCGGCGAGAAGACCTTCAATGCCAACTGCGCAGCCTGCCACGGCGCCGGCGTGCTCGGCGCACCGAAGGTCGGCGACAAGACTGCCTGGGCACCGCGCATTGCGCAGGGCAAGGACACGCTCTACACCCACGCTCTCAACGGCTTCAAGATGATGCCGCCGAAGGGTGGCAACGCCGCGCTGAAGGACGAAGAAGTGAAGGCCGTGGTCGATTACATGGTCAGCAAGGCGAGCTGATGCTGTCGGCATGCCGGGTCAGCGTTGCATGCCGGCCCGGCATTGCCAATGAATGAATCAAGAAGTATCCATACCTACCAGTAAGCAGCAACACCCTCCCCCATGAGTATCACCAGATCGTTTTCCGTCGTGTGGCTGCTCGCGCTCGCGCTCTTGTCGGGCTGTATGCGCAACAACACGGTCCATCATATCCGCGGCCACGTATTCGGCACGCAAGTCGAAGTCAGCATCTACGGCGATTCCGAAGACCGCGCACAGGAACTGGGCGCACAGGTGCTGAAGGAATTCGACCGGCTTCACCACAAATTCCACGCGTGGCAACCGAGCCAGCTCACTGCACTGAATGACGCCATCGCGCGCGGCGAAGTATTCCAGGCCGACGAAGAGATGGTCGACTTGCTGAAGTCCGCCACCGTGCTTTCGGAACAATCCGGCAACCTGTTCAACCCTGCCATCGGCCATCTGATCCGCCTGTGGGGATTCCAGAGCAGCGACATCACCGAACAAGGCCCTTCGCCCGCCGAGATCAAGCGCTGGGTAGACGCCAACCCGCGCATGGCCGACCTCGTGTTCGACGGCACCCGCATCTCCAGCCGCAACAAGGCGGTGATGATCGACCTCGGTGGCTACGCCAAAGGTTATGCGCTTGACCGCGCCGCACAGATCCTGCGCGCGGCGCACGTCAAGGCCGCACTCGTCAACACCGGCGGCAACATCCTTGCCATCGGCCAGCCCGGCGACCGGCCGTGGAAAGTCGGCATTCGCGACCCGCGTGGCGAAGGCGCGATCGCCAGCGTCGAGCTGCACGACAACGAAGCCATCGGTACCAGCGGCGACTACCAGCGCTACTTCATGAAGGACGGCAAGCGCCATCCGCACATCATCGACCCGCGCACCGGACAGACCATCGATCTTGTTGCATCGGTGACCATCATTGCCTCGGGCGGCAAGGATGCGGGCTTGAGGTCGGACGGGAATTCGAAGCCACTGTTCATCACCGGGCCGCAGCATTGGAAGGAAATGGCCCAGCGGCTGGGGTTGAATGAAGTGATGCTGATCGATTCAAACCGGAATGTGGAGATGACGCCGGCGATGGAGCAGAGGATGGTAAGGGACTCTGCGCCAGCACATTCATGACAGTTTGAAATCGACCAGTCAAAAGAGATTACGCAAGCAGGACGACATGCCCTTTCTGTGGGTCGATCCATCCGTCCAGCATGTTCTTGATCAATCCTCGGGCCTGCTCGAAACCCTTGCTTTCAACAACCTGCATGCGCGGCTCATCCCCGCCGCTTACCCATTGGATAAATGCGAGCTGCGCAGCGTTGAAGCGCTGGTTCACCACCTCGTGGCCCCACTCGCTGTTGCGCTTGCGGATTTGCACCGGTGCGAAGTAGAACTCGGGTTTGGGACCTGGCAACCCGGTATCCTGAAGGAAGTCGGTATTCTGCGCCGAGCCGGCAAAGCAGTCGTAGACGAGCGCATCGCCAAAATGATGGTGGATCGCTGAGCGCAAACCCTCGTCTCCCGAGAAGTCCAGATACAGTGTCGGCTGCTCCGCCGGCAGGCGACCGATCGCGTCGTAGCTGGCGATTTCGTCGTAGCAGCCCAAGGCCTGGACGAATTCGCGGTTTCCGGACGACGTTAATGCAGTCAGCCGCACGCCGTGCTTTCCATGCAGGCAAAACGCTGTCCCATAGGCGGTCTTGCTTGACGCACTCGACACGACGATCTGCCGCGCACCGAAGAAGTCGTTGTCCTGCAGGAAGTCGGCGCCCATGAATGAGGTGATGAACAAGGGACGCACGAGCATCTGGTAGTTCTCCCGCTCACGAGCATATGCAGCATCGCTGCTGCAACGCATGTACTGGTTGTAGGCTGAAGTCAACGCCAGTCGATGTTCGGATCCATCGTAGAAGCCCCGCTGCGTGACGCGCACTGCCTTCATCTTGATGTGGCTGGCGAGCGGGAAATACCCATAAAAACGCTCTCCTGGCTCGATTCCCTCGACGTTCGATTGCACCACGTCGGCAAATCCCCACACCGGCATGTGTCCCCATTCCGCCTCCCCAGTCGGAAAGAATTCCCAGTACTGCATGGCGTTGCCGAAGGCAGCGTAAGTAATGTTGTTAGTCGTGATCGCCGCACGATCGATCTTCAGCAAAATTTCGCCGTCCTGCGGAAGGGTCATCGTCACCGTGTCGATACGTGTGTCGTGGAGCGCGTCTTTGCGTGTCAGCAGGCGTGTTACAGTCATCGCATCGGTCATTTCACATCCTCTCTATCAGTAGGTAAAGTCGATGCCAACACTGTATCGCCGCAAGATCCCGGCAGGGTTCGGAAATCCGGCGCCCGGAGACGCGGACACCAAACCGCGCCCCAAGCCTCTCAAGCGGCCGCATCAGGCGCGGGCGCGCTTCACCGTGCAGGCGATTTACGATGCGTTTGTTCGGATTTGGCACGCGCAGGGCTGGCGTGGCGTGACGACACGCGCCGTCGCGCTCGAAGCCGGCATCTCGATTGGCGCGCTATACGACTATTTCCCCAACAAGGAAGCGCTGCTGTCAGGTTACGTGCGGCATTGCATGGATGCGTTGCTCGGGGCGATCGACACGCAAGTCATCCAACCCGCCGGCCTCGCCTGGAAAGAACGCCTGCGGCGGCTGGTACAGCTGACGGCCGCGTTCCATGTGCCGGACCTGCCTTACTTCGATGCGGAGATGTTGAAACTGGAAAGCCTCGTTGCGGAATCCAAGCACCACCAGCGGGTTTTCGACGAACTGTCCGACAAGTGGGTGACCGCAGTCCGTGCCTGCACGGACCTGCCCTTCCCACCGGATGCCGACAGCGTGAGAAGCTTGTTTGCCACCGTATGGGGTGGCAAGCGTTATCTGCTGTTGTTGGGTGCCGATGCGTCTTTCGCCAGCCGCTGGACGGATGACATTGAGAGAATGTGCATCGCACGATTCGAAGACGAGCGATAAGCGGCGCCCTTGGCGATCCCAGACGGTTACTCAGCGCTCGTCATTGAACGGATGCCGTAGTTGGGGCCATTCGATATCCGACAGCCCCTGACTCTAGGGCGATTCTCCGCCTTGAAGCGTACGTCTCCACTTTGATCGATCCCGGCGATAGGACAATGGGGCCTTGATGGCGGCTATACGTCAGACATCGGACATGCGGCAGGGGGAGCGAATTGGCACAATCGACCCGAAGCCGACGTAGCGATTTCCCGTAAGCTGCAGTTCAACGACTACGTTGACTGGCGCCGAATGGCGTCTGTGTCCAACTGCGAGTTAGAACGTCGACCATCGTCCTTCGACTCACGAACGCGCCATACGAAATAAAGGATGGACGCACTCGGGAAGGCAATCAAGCCCGTAGTGAAAATGACCCACGCGAAGATTCCAATGGGCATGGGGAGAAGGCGCGTGACAGAAAAAGCGGAATCAGCCCAAAGATAGGCAAAGGGCGAGATTGCAAGTACGGCCATCTGCACATCAAACCAATTCAATTTGATCATTAGCACTATTGATCTCTAAAGACTCCATTGGCCGGCGCAGAATATCGGTTTCCAACAACGAGTTGGACTCATGGCTTCTCTCCCTTCGCCCAGAATCCTAGCAGGGTGCCACCGAAGATAACCGCAAAACAAAGGATCGCTGCATCTTGCCGATATGGCGACTCTGGGAAAAATTGCCAAACCGCATAGGCCATGCCCACTGCAACAACAAATCCCGCCAACATCCACCACGACCGGGCGAAGACAACTATTAATTCAAAAATGCCTTCAAGGATGTCGGTCATGGTTATCACCTAACGTGTTGGATATAGCTTCGCCGAACGCTCATCGAGCGATAGAACGACTATGCTGACCGGCGCGTGGCGACCGATTCAAGCGACGAGTTATGTACAAGCGCGCGACTAGCGACATGCGACGACGTGAACAAAACCAAGAGAAAGGACGAATACATTAGCAGTTGCAATTCCTGATGTTCGGCGCGCCTGACCCACATAACCTCGATACCGGGAAGTCCTTGCTGCATCATGGCACCAAGTGAAACATACGAGGACATGGACAACCAAAGCGGCCAAATCAAAGTCGAATACACCAGCCGTCGTCCTTGCTGCGCTCTAGCAACCAATACACCGCCGATGAGTCCAAACATCAGTGCGCCAGGGATTGACTTCAGAAGATATATGGCCAAGACCAGTACGTGCTCTGAAGTCGCCCTGCTACCGAACAATGAAGTCAGAAACTCAGTCGATCCCTTATTGATAACCATTCGAATCAGCCAATCCGGAAGGTCGATCCAAAAATACGTCTTCCAGACGAGAAACCCGATAAGTGTGCCCGACAATATTGGCATCAATGTGCCGATTTTCGATTGGTAAGAGGCACTATTCATTTGAAGCATAACGTGTTGGATAACCAGCGGCGAAGCCGTATGTGTTCATCTGCGTGTTAGGTTTCACGATGTCCTATGAGGATTTTTTGAAGACTTGCCAACTGCGTCGACGGAAAATCCCATCCCATGTCACTAGCATATGCGTCCATGTCGCAAGACTCGCCAAAGCCGCAAACAAGTTTATAAAGGCTATTGCAGATCGACGTGCCGAATGTGGTTACGCCCCATACGATATTCTGTTCGGTCGCCTCGAATGAAGGTTTGTAATGCAACTCGAATCGAGTATTTCCCTCAGACGACTGCGCAAGCTGGAGCACAAAGGTATCTGGCTCTCCATGCATTGAAATACAGACTTGTGGTGCCCCTAAAAAAAATGCTCGTAATTCATTGACGAGCTCGCACAGAAAATTGTTCGGAACGCTTGATGCTCGGCATGTGAATCTACCGCCCTCGCCCAGATCGAGAGTGAAAAAGAGCCAACCGTGAGTTGGGCCAGATAAACTGAAGCTCAAGGACGTCGCCGGGCGTCCCGTTTGATGAAACTCGGCGACATGTCGGCCGAAGCCGTTCTTCCAAGTGAGCAAGCGCTCTTCGTTCTGCATTTTGTGAATCCTAACTTCAATTAGGGTGAAAAACATTCTGTATAACCTGGCAGGCTGTCTGCCTATCCTGGATCGCCAATTCGGTTGAATCCGTTGCCGCGTCTCGCTTCCCGCAACATACTGTTCTGTCGCACAGCATTAAATAATCGAGAAATGCAGACAGCTTCCACGGAAGCTGCTCGTCCCGTTTCGCCTGTTCCGGCTCAACCATCCAAACTCCTCGACCAGGCCCGGCGTTGCATTCGTGATAAGCATCACAGCTTACGTACCGAAGAAGCGTACGTCTACTGGATCCGATGGTATATCTGGTTTCATAAATTGAAACATCCCATGGACATGGGAACTAATGATGTCAAGGCCTTCTTGTCCTATCTGACCAACGAGCGTCAGATCAGTGTTTCCATCCACAAGTAAGCACGTTGCGCGTCAAGGATGTCGATAACGGGCAATCAAGCGAGCGGCGGAAGCGGCCAGGCTAACCAAGCGGGTCACTTCCCATACGTTTCGCCATTCGTTTGCGACCCCTTTGCTGGAGTCGGGGTATGACCTCCGTACGGTTCAGGAGCTACTTGCATGTGCTGAATCGCGGCGGACGAGGAGTTGTTTCGCCGGTCGATGCGATGAAGTAAATCCTCTTATCGATGGTCCGCAGTTGAGCGTCGTCCGGCTATCTCGCGCGACCGCTGATTGCCGCAAGTCGCCTGCTGTTGCGCGCGATTGATCGGAAGGTTCCTGCCGCCTTCCAGACGGTGGCCAGCAGCAAGTGAAAAGGAACACCCGACCTATACCAGAAATAGATACTTCCCCAAAGCGACCGTTTAACGATGGAGTAGCCGCAACGTCAGCTTAGTCCAACACCTTTCCTCGTAACGTCTTGATCTGGCCGCGCATGTTCTTCTTTTCGAGACGCGCTTTCTGTGAGCTGCGGGTCGGCCTGGTCGGGCGCCGGATACGCGGCACGGCGGCAACGCTTTCCACCATTTCCTGCAAGCGCTGCAGCGCTTCTTCCTTGTTCTTTTCCAGGCTGCGATGTGACTGCGCCTTGATGATCACTACACCATCCTTCGTGATCCGGTGATCGTTCAGATGAAGCAATCGTTCCTTCAGATGCGACGGTAGCGTTGATGCATGGATATCGAAGCGAAGGTGAATGGCATTGGAGACCTTGTTGACATTCTGTCCGCCCGCGCCCTGGGCTCGAACAGCGGAGAATTCGATTTCGGTGTCAGGAATGACGGGCACATGAATCATGTCGATGCTTTATCAGGCAGACCCACTTCTATCTGGGCAGGTTGGAATTCCGATCCGGCGCCGCGGTTATCCATAACCTATTAACCAATGCTGACATAACCAGGTTGCGACTTCACCCGCTCTATCCAACCACAGATGGCAGGGTACTCAGCGAGCTCGAAGCCGCCCTCATTTGCCACATGCGTATATGCAAACAGCCCCATGTCGGCGATTGTGTAGCGCCCCCCGACAAAATAGTCATGGCTACGCAAATGAGCCTCCATAACGCGGAGCGCTTTGTTGCCCGGTACCATCTTGGCCTGAAGTGTTGCCTCCATTTCCGCAGGCCGATTTAGATAGCGGATGATGTAACGGGCTGTAGCGATATACGGCTCGTGGCTGTATTGCTCAAAGAAAAGCCACTGAAGTACCTGTGCGCGCTCGAACCGGCTTTCAGGAAAGTAGCGTGTCCCTTCCGCCAGAAAGTAAAGAATGGCATTCGACTCGGGAAGACACTGACCTTCTGCCGTTTCCAGGAGCGGTATCTTCCCATTCGGATTTTTTTGTAGAAAAGCCGGCGACTGCGTTTCTTTTTTCAATGTATCGACATTGATCCACTGATATTCCACGCCCAACTGCTCAGCCAACAATTTGATCTTGTAGCAGTTTCCCGAATTGACGTCTCCGTAAATTTTATACATGG
>DASVLM010000187.1:0-1938 GCA_036384875.1 Noviherbaspirillum sp. | reverse complement strand
AATAAGCCGCGTTTCAAAAGAACTGGCGCAATGGCTTCGCCGATTTCGCGGTCGCGTGCGGAAATTTCCTGCGCCACGCCGAGGCCGCCGACCGCGAGGTTGCCGCGCACTTCACCAGCCTGCGGTATGCGCGCCAGGCAGTAGGGAACGACCTGGCCGCCGATCAGCAGTACCCGCTTGTCGCCGTCGACGATCTCGGGAATGAAGCGCTGGACCATGATGCTGTGCGCGCCGTGGCCGGTCAGCGTCTCGATAATGGAACCGAGATTGAGTCCGTCTTCCTTCACACGGAAGATGCCGATGCCACCCATGCCGTCGAGCGGCTTGAGAATGATGTCGCGATGCTCGCGATGGAAGGCGCGGATGCGGTCGCTGTCGCTGGTGATCAACGTCGGCGTCGTGAATTGCGGGAATTGCGCGATCGCCGCCTTTTCGTTATGGCTGCGGATCGCCTCCGGTTTGTTGATGACGCGCGCGCCCTGGGATTCCGCCACCTCCAGCAAATAGGTAAGGTAGATGTACTCCATGTTGAATGGAGGATCCTTGCGCACGATGATCGCGTCAAATGCGTTCAACTGGCATGCCTCGGCTGGATCGGCGCGGTACCAGTGCTTCTGGTCGCCCGTCATCTCGATGCGCGCGACGTTGGCCGTCACCTTTCCTTCGACGTAAGCCATGTCCTTCTGCTGGAATGCATAGACCGAATGGCCGCGCCGGGCCGCTTCGGACATCATCGCGTAGGTGGTGTCCTTGTAGATCTTGAAGTGGTCCAGCGGGTCGGCGAGGAAGGCGAATTTCATTTAATAGACTTCCGGATTGGGATCGGTCTTTTCGAGTTCGATGGAGGCCGCGAGCAGCGCCATGCGCGCCACCACGCCGTACATGTAGAAGCGATTCGGCGCCGCGGTGCCCGGCTTGGCTTGCAGATCGGGCAGCGCATGCTGCTGCGCGAAGGCGAGCGGCACGAAATGCGCTCCGGGCGAGTTCAGATTTTCGTCCACGCCGCGCTCGGCATGCACGCGATAGAAGCCGCCGACCACATAGCGATCGATCATGTAGACCACCGGCTCGGCCACTGCGTCATTGATGCGTTCGAAGGTATGCACGCCTTCCTGGATGATGACGTCGTTGACTTCCAGGCCTTCCTTGATCACCGACATCTTGTTGCGCTGCTTGCGATTGAGATCCTTCACCTCGCTGGCATCCTTGACCGTCATGATGCCCATGCCGTAGGTGCCGGCGTCAGCCTTCACGATGACGAACGGTGTTTCCTTGATGCCGTACTCCTTGTACTTCTTGCGGATCTTGGTGAGCAGCATGTCGACGTTGGAAGCCAGGCATTCCTCGCCGGTACGCTCGTGGAAATTGATTTCCCCGCACTTGGCGAAATACGGATTGAGCATCCAGCCGTCGACGTCCACCATCTTGGCGAACTTCTTCACCACTTCGTCGTAAGCCGCGAAGTGCTGGGTCTTGCGGCGCACCGCCCAGCCGGCATGCAGCGGCGGCAACAGGTTCTGCTCCGGCAGATTCTCGAGGATCTTCGGGATGCCGGACGACAGGTCGTTATTCAGCAGGATGGTGCAGGGATCGAAATTCTTCAATCCGAGACGGCGGCCATTGGCGGAACGCTCCAGCGGTTCCAGCGTCAGCACAGTGCCGTCGGGCAGTTCGATGTTGGTCGGCTCCTTGATGTCTTCCGACAGGGAGCCGAGGCGCACATTAAGGCCGGTCTGGCGGAAGATCTGGATCAGGCGCGACACGTTCTGCAGGTAGAAGGTGTTGCGAGTGTGCTTTTCCGGAATCAGCAGCAGGTTCTTGGCATCGGGACAATATTTCTCGATGGCTGCCATCGCTGCCTGCACTGCGAGCGGCAGCATTTCGGGCGACAGGTTGTTGAATCCGCCGGGGAACAGGTTGGTGTCGACCGGGGCCAGC